>CAZGJX010000168.1:0-6200 GCA_964525635.1 uncultured archaeon | reverse complement strand
ATTTCAAAAAAATCATTTATGATAAAAATGTAAAAAAAAAATACTCGGTACTGTAAAGGGAGATGTTTTCTTGAGCAATCATGATAAAAATAATTATATGATATTTAAAAAATAAAATATGCCACCTATATTCAATGTATAGATAGATATTGTCATTAATCTAAGATATTTAATACTGATTCTTTTTTTTCATTTTTTATTTTTATATCTAATCCCCTTATTCTTATTTTATTATAAATAATTCTCTAGGAATAGACATAATAAAAAATTAGTATCATTTTAGTTTGAAGATTAATTTAAGATAATATTAATATGCAAAATATTACAAACCAATCATAGAATAAAAATATATAGTAATATTAATGAAAATTATGGAAACTGTTGATAAATATGCAAGAGCAAATAATCGATGATAAGATTCTGGAAAAAATGACCTTATCAAATGTCTATAAGATATTTAATGAGAACATATTTCCTATGTTGAATGAAGAAGAAAGACAATTTTGTTTAGAAATTCAAAAATTTTGTATAGAATTAGAACCAAAGGTAAATGATTCAAAAGACGTCTATGAACTTTTTTCAGAATTAGGAAAACATGGATTTATGCAACGAGTTAATCCTTGGCATGATTATAAACCTTTTGGCATGAAGATTGAATTATTACTTTCCATGAATCTTTCAATACTTGATGCTGAATTAGATGCCGCAAGATTCACTAGTTCTGTTTTATGTGCAAATGCCTTATTTCATTATTTCCATCATAGTGGAAAAAATGAAAAAATTCAAAAAATTAAAGATGAATTAATGTCAGGTGAAAAAATTGGATCCTTATGTATTACGGAACCTGGAAGAGGATCAGATTCAGTAAATATGACAACTATGTGCACTAAATCAAATGATAGTATTATATATAATGGAAAAAAAGTTTTTACTACAAATGGACCCAAAGCTGATTATTTTGTTGTATATGGTGTTTATGACAAAGAAAATCCAAGACAAACTATGGTTCAGACCTTAATTCCTCGTGAATTTGGTATTAAAACAAAGAGAATAGCAATTTCATCAGCACCACGAATCCATGTGGCACAAACTTATTTTGACAATGTGAAAGTTCCGCAAGAGTTTATTCTTGCAGATAATGGTGATGGATATAAACGATTATTCGAAGGATTAGTACCAGAAAGATTAGTAATAACGGCAAATGGTATTGGTGTATGTTGGGGTGCCCTTATTTATGGAATGATTTATACAAATTTTAGAAGTCAATTTGGACAAGATATTGTGAAATTTGAGGGAGTTGGTTTTAGTCTTGCTGATCTACTTTCAAAAGTAACCGCAGCTACCGCATTAACACTCCAGGTAGGCACAATATATGATAAAAAAGTCTTATTTGCTGAAAGGCCAAGTAAAGAAGTAGCAAAATGGGTAGCTGGTGTTGTTTCCCAAGCTAAATATCACACTGCTCGATTATCTCATGAAGTTTGTTATGAAGTTCAACAACAAATGGGTGGAATTTCTTTAACTGATAATACTCCTCTTGATAGAATTACAAATGTATCAAAAATAGAGGAAGTAATTGGAGGAGCAAGAAATATTCAATTATTAATTATTCAAAATGCTTTAAGAAAAGTAAAGAAATTATTATAGTTTAATTACCTTTTTTTCTCTTTTTATTTATATTCAGCTAAAATAACCTTTTTTGTTTTGAAGTTTCTTTAATTTTATTTACTGAATCTATCTCATTCTCCTCTATATCAAAAATTATTTTTTTATTTTTTAATATAAACTTTGGTCCGATACCTCTTATCTTTTCTAAAGGTCCTTTAATCCCTTTGATGCGATTATTTTTTGTATAGGTTATTTTGGTATGTTTTATTGCTTCAAAAACTTGATATGGTGTGATAAATTCCTCAATTAATTGTTTAGCTTTTCTTGGCCCTATGTCTAATAAACCTTCAATAATAAAACATCTCCTTTCGTTTATATTCATATTTTTGGGTACTGACCTAGTTAAAACAGGTGATTCATCTTTTATTTGCTCTCGATATCCAAGTCTTTCAATTACTATTGCAGTATCCTCAAGATTTCTCGTAGGTATTATAGCAACCTTGAGTTTATATGAAATAAATGACAAAGCACCATAAATAGATTTTATATTCATTCCCGTATTCTCGAAAACTTCATTATTCAAACCTTCTAAAATTAAGATTGGATTTGAATATGCTTCCTTTAATCTTAAAAGTTGATCAAATAAACGGTTATCCATTATAGATGAGATAAAATCAAATCCTTCCTTCCTTTCGCAAGCTACATTTTCAGATATGATTATATCCGCAACATCTAATTGTTGTATTTCAAAATCAATAATTTCGTGATTTTTTTCTATAACTTCCTTTAGTTTTAATTCTCTATTATCGATGATAATATGTATCTTTTTATCTTTTATCATATTTTTACTTTAAATTAATAATATGAGTAATGTAAATTTACTATATATCAATTCCAGAATAAAATTCTTTTAATGTCCTAATATTTAAAAAAAAAAAGATCTGATCTATACTATATTCAAATTTATCTTATTATTATTATTTTATATAATCATCCAGATAATTCTAAAGTAGTAATATAATCCCATATTTCTTTTTTTGTATATAATCTATTTCTGATAATTACATATATTATACCAGAAAATCCAATAATTTCAGTCAATAAAACAATTGGGTTAGTAAATAACTTTTTCAACCATATTAGAAAGATATCTTCTTCTATTAAATAGTCATAAGATATAAATGGATTATAATAAAGGTACTTCTGGTAAATCTATAATAAGATGTGAAGAAATACCTATTATATAAGAAAGAACAATAATGTTATTTTTATTATTATTATTATTTTTATAGAGACTTTTCAATAAAAAAATTAAAATAACACAGCTTGCTAAAATAAAAAGTAGACTATGAGATATTCCTCTTCCAGAACCTAACTTTAAAAATAATAGAGGTTTGTCTATTAGATCTGGAATTAATGCTCCTAATATCAAAAATAATCTACTTATTTGAAATTGCTTTTTTATATAAGATATCTCAAAAATAAGTAAGGGTAAACCTATATGAAAAAGTAAAAAGATTAGAATCCCTCTTTAAAAACCATATATCGAGCGGATTAAATTATATATATCTAAAGAGTAGAATAAAATTATTAAAATAATAATGATTTGAATTGATATCCATAAAGATCTTTTTATTAAATAATTATAAGAGATTATTTGCTTTCTTTCATATTTTGTAATATCCAATTCTTGAGAATTATTATTTTCCTTTCTTTCCAATTTTTTCAATCCTTTTTTATATTGTTTAATAAATCAATTCATCAAAAACCTATTTTAAATTTCTGTAAAAGATATAAATCAATCAATTATAAATTAATTTTTTTAAGAAATGAAATATCATCTTTTAAATGATTAAGATTCTATCAGTTTCTAGTCGAATTTATATTCTTTCATAACATCTTCAACTGTATAATTCTCATGAACAATCTTAGATATTGCATTTACTAAAGTCGTTGGATCTTCTGCTTGAAAAACATTTCTTCCGAAAGCAACACCTGCTCCTCCTGCTTGAATAGAATCATAAACCATCTGTAATAATTCCTCAGTTGTATCCATTTTAGGTCCCCCAGCAATTATTACAGGAGTATGTACACTTTTAATGATATACTTGAATGAATCTATATCACCTGTATAATTTGTTTTCACCATATCTGCTCCAAGTTCAGCTCCTACTCTAACTGCGATATTAACAACTTCAGCATCATTTTCATCTTTAATTTTTCGTCCTCTTGGATACATCATAGCTAATAATGGAATTCCCCATTCTCGACAAGATTCGACCACTTTTTGAGCATCCTGTAACATTTCTGGTTCATTATCCGCACCGATATTTATATGAATAGAACAAGCGTCTGCGCCTGTTTTTAATGCTCTTTCTACACTGCAAACAATTACTTTTTTATTTGGATCTGGTGCTAGTGTAGTTGCTCCAGATAAATGAATAATCAATCCAATATCTTTTCCATATTCTCTATGACCTGCACTAACCATTCCAGAATGCATTAATACAGCATTTGCACCCCCCATTGATACCTTATCGACCATTTCTGCCATATTCTCTAAGCCTTTTATTGTACCAATAGTCATTCCATGATCCATAGGAATTATGATTGATCTTCTTGATTTTCGATCTAAAATCCTTTCCATTCGAATATTTTTTCCTAATTTCAAGTTAAAATCTCACTTAAAATGTAAATTTAATAATTAATGATTAACAAAAATGAATGTTCAATATTATAAATTATGCATTTTTGTAATCTTAAAAATAATATTTTTTTTAAATAATTCTTACCAAGGTTTTTCTATTTTAGATGTTCGTGCAATCCTCTCTTTATTTGGATAATCAATATTATAATGGATTCCTCGACTTTCTTTTCTTGAGATTGCACTTACAATTATAATTTTTGCAACTGTAGCTAAATTCCTTAACTCAACCAGATTCTTTTCAATTTTGAAATCCCAATAATATCTTTCAATTTCATCAAGTATTAAATTGATCCTCTTATTTGCCCTTTGAAGTCTTCTATTTGTCCTAACAATACCTACATAATTTTGCATAAAACGACGTATCTCATCCCAATTCTGAGATATAATTACTGCTTCTGTAGAAGGAATTGCATTTCCGGGTTCCCAAGGTTTAAATTCTTTTATTTTTATATCAGTAATTTTTTTACTTAATGATTTAGCACAGTTATAGGCACAAACAAGTCCTTCAACTAATGAATTACTTGCCAATCTATTAGCTCCATGAAGACCAGTACAAGCGGATTCTCCAAGTACGTATAAATTCTTAACATTTGTCATACCATTAATATCAGTTAATACACCTCCACAGCAATAATGTGCTGCAGGAACAATTGGAATAGGATCTTTTGTTATATCAATATTATATTCTAAACATTTATTATAAACACCTGGGAAATGTGTTTTTATAAATTCAGGATCCTTTTTGGATGCGATATCTAAAAATACATAATCATCACCTGTTTTTTTTAATTCTGTATCAATTGCTCGAGAAACAATATCTCTTGGTGCTAATTCTTTCAGGTGATGATATTTTTGCATAAATTGATTACCTTTAATATCTTTTAAAATAGCTCCTTCACCACGCATAGCTTCTGTAATGAGAAATGATTTAGCATACGGATGATATAAACATGTTGGATGGAATTGATAAAATTCCATATTAGCAATAGTGGCTCCTGCCCGATATGCCATTGCTATTCCATCTCCCGAGGCAACATCAGGATTAGATGTATATAGATATATCTTACCTGCGCCACCTGTAGCTAAAACTATAGCTTTTGCAGATATATTATGAATTTCATTAGTAATTTGATTTAGTACATAAGCTCCATAACACTTTAGATTCCTTGTATAAAGATTTATTGCACACATATTCTCCTTTAACTCAACATTTTTACATATTTTTACCTTCCTAATTAGTGTTTTTTCAATATATTCTCCAGTAAGATCATTTACATGAAGGATTCTCCGTTCAGAATGTCCACCTTCTCTACCTAAATCATATGCTCCATCTTTATTTTTAGTAAATTCAATTCCCCAATCAATCAATTCATTTATTCTTTCAGGAACCTTGGAAATAATCTCTCCGACTATCTCCTCATTACAGAGACCATCTCCAGCATCAAGAGTATCCTGTATATGTTTTTTAAAACTATCTTTTTCATTCCATACACAAGCAACTCCTCCTTGAGCATAGAACGTATTACATTCTTCTAATTCCTCTTTTGTAATTAGTAATATATTTTCATTTGGGGCAAATTCAGCTAATTTAATCGCTAATGTTAACCCAGATATACCTCCTCCTATAATTAAGACGTCTGTTTTATAATTCAATATAATCTCAGTTTTATGTTTTGAAGTTTAATAGATAATTAATAATTAAAAAACTTTTTAATTTAATTTTAGTAATTATTCTGATTCTTCATTATTTTTTACATCATTAATTCTATAACCTTACAACTATTTATAAAAATCACAAATTTCTATTCTAGTTATCAATCTTTTTTTTTTAAAAGACCAGCCCTAAGGTTATCAGGCTGTACGCTCATCACTGAGTTCAAAACAT
>CAZGJX010000167.1:0-6303 GCA_964525635.1 uncultured archaeon | reverse complement strand
GGAAAAATTGAATATTTTAATGGAAAATGGGTGCAAAATAACTGTTTTGCAAAACACCTTCTCCTAAACGATATCCTTTCTTTTTCCAAATTATAAGAGGATCAAAAATATAATAGAAGACATTATTAATATTATCTTATCCTAAGATTATATATATAAAAGATATAAAGTCAAATGATTCTTAATTTCAAGATATAATAGAAGAATTATTGGATATAATTAAGAAATTTTATATTTTATGAAATATAATCTTGTCAATTGGTAAATTTAGGGCTTGATTTCAATGAAAAATCCATTGAAAAAGTGGTTTGAAAAAAGAAAAAATTTATTAATTGAGGGTATTTTAGAATTTAGGTAATGAATCTAAAATTAAGAATCTTTCAAATAATAGCGACAGAAATCCTCTTTATATCACCCCGAAATCTGTCGGAGTGAAAAGATCTTACAAGAATGAGGAAAAACGGCAATTTTATTATCGAAAATGGATAAAATGGCGATTTTCATTCAAAAAACATCACCCATATTCTTCCGACACTAAACGATTTGATATAGTCGAAATTAATGTCGGCTTTAAATTAATGATTCTTAAATTTCAATCAAAATGAAAGAATCAAAAATACCCTCAATTACTAAAATTATATTTTTTTTTTGGAAACATAAGGATTATAGAGATTCCAATTATTCCTAATAGTAAGAGAAGATCATAACCAGGAATACTAGGTTCATCATCTGGATTTCCTGTCACTTCTACGTTTACAGTATCAATTGCATTATTTCCAGCCTCATCAGTTATAGTAATGGTAACTACATAATTACCTTCAGGTAAAGAATCGAGAGGGAATGAAATTGGCACTCCAGAGCTCCATGGTATTGGTTGAGAATTATAGCCTTGGTATGTTATAATATAGGTATCAGGATATAAATCAGTAGCAGTCCAAGTTAAAATATTACCTGTCTCTCCTGTTTCAAAGGATATATCTTCAGGATGAGATATTTCAGGATCTACAGATGGTAATACAATTACAGAAACATCATTAGAATTACTATTTCCTACTTCATCATCAACTTCTAAGGTATAAGTGTATGTGGAATCAGATAAGCTATCAACACTTATACTAATTGGTGATTCAGAGATCCATTCTCCATCATCAATAGGATTTCCATCTCGTTTGATAGTATAATTCTTAGGACTAGCATCTGAAACAGACCAAGAGATTGTATTTCCAGTTGCACCTTCTTCATAAATTATCTCAGATGGAGCTAAAATTTCTGGAGCTAAGGTATCAATCCTGAATTGTCTTATATTTGAACTATAAAAAAGCCCTGAATTATCAACTCCAATTACTTGAATAGTATGAGGACCATCCTCAGGGAATGGAATAGTCGTATTTCCTAAAATAGTATTAATTAATTGCCCATCTAAAAAATATCCCATCGCATCTAATTGAGTTGGATTCGTAAAATTAAGTAATAATCCTTCATTAATGTTGTCTCCAATATTGTAATTTGGGTCCCAAGAAAAACCAACAGCATCAATATAATATTCTCCAACGCTTACATCATCCATTTGAAATCTTAATCTATCGGGTTTTATATCATATATAAATGCATAATCACCAAATTCTTCCCCATTAATATAGACTCTCCACATATATTGGGATAATCCCATATATCCTCCTGTAGTGGTCTCAAAATCAATTCGAACATGATACCATGTTCGAGTATCAGCTTGTCTGAAAAAATTATAATTACCTGGAGAATACTCATAAGCAAATACATTACCTAAATGTATACTAAAACTATCGAGACTCAAATAATGTACATCTACTTGGCTAATCGTGTAAACCCAAAACTCAACTGTACCATATGAGGGAGGAGTTGGAAAATAATATTCTGAATGGATTAAAGCCATATCACTATGATCCCAAATACGCATTATTGTATTATGGTTGTCTAACTCCGAGACAACACTAATAGGAGAAGGAAATGCGTTCGAAATCCAACTATTTGGGTGAGATCCGATAATATCATTATCAAAGCTGAATGTTCCAGGATAATATCCTTCATCCGGGTTTCTATAAGTAATATTATATGGAGTATTAATTGTAATTTCTTCAGAGCTTATCTTAATATCTTTTTTTTGATCATTTTGTAATACAAAATTATTAGATTGTTGAATAAATAAAGAGAAGAAAATATTAACAATCAAAAGTGAAGCTAATAACAATACTTTTAATTTTTGTTTTCTAAAAATAAAATTAAATTTATTATTTCTAAATTCCATATCATATTTTATTTTCAATATTAATAAAGATTTATGGTGCTTTTCTCTAACTATTATCGATCCTTACAACCTTACTTGTTAAAAAGAAAAGATTAGTTATTATATAATAATGGTTCTGAATCTCCATATTTGAAAAAAATCATTATGAGTTCTAATCAATAAATAATTATAATTTTTTATAGATAGATCTGATTTTATTAAACTAATTTAAATATAATTTCTTTTTCCATGGAAAATGAAAGTATTTTAATGGAAAATGGATGCAAAATAACTGTTTTACAAAACTCATTTTCTTATGCAATATCCTCTCTTTCATTGAAAGGCAAGGCGATAGTTATATAAATGAGAGACTTGACCTAGGATATATAGATTTATTAGAATGATATTGAGAATACAAAATCATCCGATTCTTATTTTTAAGATTCATATATAGTATTCAATATT
Source organism: uncultured archaeon (assembly GCA_964525635.1). Classification (GTDB taxonomy): domain Archaea; phylum Asgardarchaeota; class Lokiarchaeia; order Sigyniarchaeales; family SOKP01; genus JAFGOA01. Next base: position 3,575 of record CAZGJX010000167.1, on the reverse strand, counting down.
TAAAAGTTCTATTTATTTAGATAAACATATAACCATTCATTCACTTAGAAAAACCTTAAAACACTTTAAGGAAAATAAATTACTTACTTGAAGATCGAGAAACGTTTCTAAATCATAAATCAAATGATTTAAATGTAGAGGGCTATAAGATATTAAATGATAATAATAATATTTCAATTTATGATAAATACTTCCTATACCAAAATATCCAACCTTAATATTTTCTTATTCTTTCTTTGGTTTCCATGCTAATAACTCGAAACTATAAGCACAAAAACTTAAAAGGATATTACTTTCCAATTTATATTCAGGATTTTTTCTAAAAAAAGGAACTATATCATTTTGGAAAATATATTTATAAAGGAGTATTTTACCTTAAAGTGTCTGAACTGCATAAAAATCTCTATTATTATGGTTACAATATGAATCTGGCAGTCAATATTCAATTTTAGGGAAGAAATCAAAAAATTAAATAAAAATTCTGGTTAAAAATGAATTATTTATTAATTCCATTATTTATTTAAGAAAAAAAAATTGAGATAGTATGTTCAATTCTCTTTTTATATTTCTCTATCTCATATTTACAATACTTTTGATTTAATTATCTATTATTTTAATATTCTAAAAGGAAGATATCGTCCTACTTTCTTTTTATACTCTTCATATGTTTGTTCAAATCGCTCTAATAGAAATTTTTCTTCATCTCTTACTTTTCTATCAAATGCAATTATATTAATAATTGAAATTATGAGGGTATAAATATTGGGTATAATTAAAAATGATCCGATTAGTAGAAAATAAACTCCTAATGCAATTGGATTTCTTATAAGTCTATAAATACCTGATATTATTAATTCAGTTTTTTCTTTTGGAAACTCTACTCTAAAATTAATACCAAGTTTCTTAATTCCAAAATATTCAACAAAAAATCCAATTGCAATTATGAGCATTCCTATTACAATTAATAAATCTATATTTAAGAAGGGAAAAGTCCAAATAAGACTATTTGCTTCATTTGAAAAAAGATATAGAATTATATAGAATAACCAAATAATAATCGTTATTATGCTTAATCTTGCTAATATTGAATATCCATCGGATGTACCATGTGGATCCTTCCCCTTTCTATGGACAATGATTATTGGTGCTACTAATCCAATGATGAATAGGATCAACATGATAATAAGAACTATTTTTATATAGAAAATGTCAATCATTTTATCTCTCTCATATATTATATTTTTAATTTTAAAAGATTTGTTTAATATCTAATAAATTTTTTATGATTTATCATAAAGAATTTATATCTATAAGATTATAAATTAGATAATCCTAATAAATAAAAAAGTATGAAAAATTACTGTAGGTATTATTTTTTAAACTTAAATAATAGGTGATTTGATAATTGGAACTTGATTTAGCCCCCTTTAAAAAGATAATTGACTTAATTCCCAAAATTGTGTCTACTGTAAAGGAATCCTTTGAAATTGAAATAACAAAATATATACATAATTCATCTAGGTTAGAAAGTGAGCGATGCTTAATAAAGCAAATAGTAAAGTTAATGCAAGGTAAATGGTCAATAGATATCCTCCATTGTATTAAAGTATTAGGTGAATCACATTATAATGAAATAAAAAAAGAATTAACAGGGATTGGTTCACGGATTCTTACTAATCGATTAAGATTTTTTGAACAAGAAGGAATAATAAAAAGAACTATTTATGTTAAAAGTCCTATTCGAGTATCATATAAATTAACTGAATATGGTGATACTCTTTTCCTTTTATTAGTACCCGTTTTTATCTATAATATTTCATTTAAAAAAAAACCAAAGGATTAATTTTTCAAATGCTTAAGAAAAGTATATTAAGTAGATTAGAAAATTATTTTAAATGATTATTCCATAGATTTTTCTTAAGATTTTTGTAGATATATTTTATTGAAACACTAGCTTTAGAATCGGGAGCATATGGGATAAGATTAAATATTAAAGAAATTGTTTAAAGGTATTTAAATAAAAATTTTTTCCATGGAAAATGAAAGTATTTTAATGGAAAATGGATGCAAAATAACTGTTTTGCAAAACTTAATTTTTTAAATGATATCCTCTCTATCATTAAAATATGGGAATTTTAATGATTTAAAAGAGAGATTTTATGATATAATTTAATTTACTAAGAAATAATAAAAGAAAAAGCACTTCCTATAAACTAATAATTTACTTTTTTATTTTTAAAATATCTAGCTTACTTAGTAATTCTTCTGTAGATAAAACATTAATTTTATTTTGTCCTTCTTTTAATTTTTTATCATTAGACCATATATCTGACTTAATTGCTGAAGCAAGAGCAAGATATACTGTATCTTTTGGATCAGGAGAAAATTCTTCAGCTTCATTTAAAAAAGGTTGAATTATTTTTTTAGACACAATAACAATTTGTTCTTTTAATAGATCTAAAAATTGATTGAATTCTACATCAGAACGATGTGTTTTTTTTAGAATAAGATTTTCATATTTTGAAAATTCTTCAAATAAAAATTCCGGAGCAAAAAGTTGTATTTTATCACTAATTAGAAGTTCTGCTGTTGATCCTTCTTTGATTAAAGCAGCAAAAAGAATATTAGCATCAATAACTAATTTCATTTTTATTCACGTGTGTAATGTTTTATCAATTTTTCACTTATTTCCTTACCAAGATTTAATGCATCTTCAGGAGATATTTCACTATCAATTCGGAAACCTTTTAAGAAATTTAATTGTGCAATTTTTTGTTTAATGGAATTTCTTGCAACTTCTGACCAATTAATTTCTGCAAATTTTTCCATTTCTTGTTTCAATTCATTTGGAATAGATAAAGTTAGATTTGCCATAATATTCATTTAAATTTATATTATTAACTATTATGTGAATATATGTGATTACACATATTTATCTTTTTCCATATTGAATTAAATTATTATTTAATTAAGTGATTTAATTCTACGAATATAATCAAACATATTTCTTCTAGAAAAATCGGAAGTCGTTTTAAAGTTATTGTTTTTTGCAATATCTTCTATTTTCTGCATCTTTTTTGTCAATAGTATAAATTGAATTTATTTATAATGATATTTACGGTTCTCAATCCATATAAATTTCTTATTTATTTTACAGATGGTTTTAATAATAGATCAGACTCATAATATTAAAATTTTTAAAATATAGTTATGTTGTAATATTGTAACTAATTTATAATACACTTTGTATAAAATCTTTTTTCATGGAAAAATAGAAAATTTTAATGGAAAATGGGTGCAAAATAACTGTTTTGCAAAACTCGTTCCTATAAGCGATAATTATCATATCATTAAAAAATGAGAATTCTAATATATAAGAAATAGATTTTCTTGAAGATATGTATATATATAAAAGAATTATGAAAAATATAAATCTAATTGATTTACATTTTTAAACTTTATAGACAACTTACTTTACTTGAAATATTTATTTTTTTTAGTATATTATATTTAGGAAAATGAAGAAAAACTCCTTGCGAACTAAAGTTCGCTTCTAATCACAAAACTTTTTTTCT
>CAZGJX010000166.1:0-6325 GCA_964525635.1 uncultured archaeon | reverse complement strand
AAAATTTATTTCAGGAAAGGAGGGGATGTTTAACAATTATAGGACACTAAGAAATGAATGAATTGAATGAAAAATCACTCCAAGATGCATTATCATTACCCTCAAATTTACGAACTAAATTAGTTGATAAGTTAATAGAAAGCCTAAATGTTCCAATTAAAAAGGAAATTGATGATTTATGGGCAGAAGAGGCAGAAAAACGCATATCTGATATTGATTCAGGTAAAGTAAAACGTATTTCAGGCGAAAAAGTTTTCAAAGAAATACAATCTAGGTTTAAAAAATGAAATATAGTTTCCATCCCCTAGCAGTTGAAGAATTAAATATTTCGATTGATTATTATGAAGATAAAAATCCTGGTTTAGGTTTAGAATTTTGCAAATAAATTTACAACACAATTCAACGCATTCTCCATTTCCCTAAAGCATGGTCTAAAATATCAAAAAATTGTCGAAGATCTATAACTCAACGCTTCTCATATAGAATAATTTATCAAATTAAAGAAAATGAGATATTAATTATTTCAATTATGCAATTAAACCAAAAACCCAGAAGTTTTAATAAGCGTCTTGACCTATAAAAATAATTGTAGTTATTAATATGTTATTTCCTTAATCGCAATGAGAACCTTTATTAGAATGAGGTTAGTAATAGTGGACTTTCACGATGATTTTATTAGAAAGAGGTTTATCTAATCGATTAAACATTTTAGATATTTTTTAATTGGAAATAATTATGTTTTTATACCTAATTATATTTTTTTTTTTTGATTTAGTTTTAATAATAATATCATAAGTAATTTGATAATAAAAATATAGTGATATTATTTTTGGATGAAATCTATCATAAAAAAGGTTGCATTTATGAAGATATAAGAAAAAATTCAGATTCAAAAAAGAAATTTAAAAGATGTAAAATATGTCAGAAATATATGTGTGATCATTGTAGTAAGTCTAGAATCTGCTACTCTTGTTTTTCCAATCTTCCTAAAAATAAAAAAATGTTATATTATATTCTATATTTTTTAGGTTTTTTCTTTAGTATACTTTTTTTTATGGGAATAGTTGGACTATCTATGTTTATCAATGATTTTTTTCATGGAATATCTTTCCCCCCGTATATTACTTTTTGGATTCTTTTAATTATTTTTATTTGGATCTTTATAGGGATTATTATTAGGTTAAATAATAGGATTCTATTGAAAAAACCTTAAAATTTATAATGAAATTAATTATAATTGGTAATAAGTTCTCGTAAGAAAACAAGTTTCCCTTAAATAATTTATAAGATTTATTTTCAATCATAATAGTTCTTAAAATTGATTCTTGTCGCGATAACACATATTATCTTGAGCGTATTAAAATTGTTATTTTTTAATTTTAATGGATAAAGTTAATACAGATAATAGTGGTACATCATGCGGATTATTATTTAATTATTCTGAAGTTCACTATAGTTGTTCACTATATCAATTTATTTTTTAAGATGTTAATATCAGTAATAATAAAAGAAAAAAAACCCTTTTTCCCACCTCAATTTTTCTATTATTCTATATTAAATTTCAGTTTTTTACCAGATCATTTTTCATTATATAATCTGTTTTTTTTTCATAAGAAAATATAAATTTTGTATAATATTTAAACAATAAATTGGGCATTTTTGTCTAATGTTTTTTTAGATTTATAAAAAACAGGATAGTTTTATCAAAATTTAATAAAAAAATGATTTTAATGAAGAAAATAAGTTTTGAATTTAAAATAAGGGCAAAGCAAGTAAAATATTTAATAATCGTTGTTTTTTTAATATTACCTATCATTGTAAGTTCTCTAACTAGTTTCTCAACAAAATCTTCAATACAATATCAAAGTTAAGAAACTCAAAACGACGAAATTGATATAAATTCTATAGAGGGTGTTTCTAATTATGATATTTATGAAATTCCCTTCTCATGGTACGATGCAGTTAGCAATGGACAACCTACAAATATCTTTTATAAAGGTGATTATGAACAATTTGAATTACCATTTTCTTTTCCGTTTTATGAAAAAACATTTAATCTTATAACCATAAGCTCTAATGGTATTTTAACTTTTTGAGGAGAAGCTCCACCTGTAGATTCTACAGATATATTTCCAACGACATTAATTGAATATTCAATCGCTCTTTTCTGGGCTGGGCTTGCGGGGTTTTCAGATAGTGTATGGTTAACTGCTGATTTCGCTGTATTTCAATATAGTGGTGTAACATATGAGGATACCTATGGAATAAATGCAGGTACTTTTCAAGTAGTTCTATTTCCAAATGGGGATATTCTCTTCCAATATGCAACAATAGAAAATGATTTAGGAGTTACTAAAGGATTGAATCATGGGATTGATCTAGATTATTATACATTATATTCTCAAGATTTAACAGGGATAGAAGATTTAGCTATATATTTTTCAACTCATCAAATACATACTCATGATTTGGAAGTTAAATTGGATATACCTCAATCAGGACATATAGGGGTTGAAATACCCATATCATATATAGTAACAAACTGGGGATTGGAACATGAATCTGATATTGAAGCACTACTATATATAGATGGGGAATTAGTTAATACAACTACTTTTTAGGGAATTCCTGCTGACTTTCCGCATGGGTATTCAATTTTCACTGGAACAATTTATCCTTGGATACCTACTGAAGCTAAACAAGTTAATATTGAGGTGATTCTTGATACCGTTTCAGGCGAAACTATTGTTGAAAATAATGTTGACACAAAATCTATTTTCATTTTACAGCTTCAGAATTATGATATGATGCATGTACCATATTCTTGGTATGATGCGAAAAATAATGGATATAATTTATTCTTAGCAGGAGATAATGTACAAACTACTATTAATTTACCTTTCGTCTTTCCATTTTATGATGAGTTATTTAACACTATTATAATATATTCAAATGGAATTCTTTCATTTGACCAATTTGATTCAGGTACGTATTATAATTTGCCATTACCATCTATATATTATAATTATATGATTGCTATTTTTTGGAATGATTTATGGGCCAAAAATAATACTTATATTTGGGAAACTAGTGATTTCTTCGTAATTGAATTCAATAATTATGGAGATTATTTTGATACATGGGGTACTTTTGAAGTTATATTGTTTTCTAATGGTGATATACTCTTTCAATATGAAAATATTAATATAGATCCTATTTCAGCCAATACTGGAACAAGCTCTGTGGTTGGTCTTAATTATGGAATAGATACGAGTTATTATAGTGATAATACAATTGGTTATGCTGGAAAAAATGAATATGCATTTTTATTTTCTGTTAATCTCCCTGAACATGAATTAGCAAATATCCCTGAAGAGATCAATCCTATATCAGATGAAGTTGGATTACCTATTAAGACAAGTTGGATGATTTATAATTTAGGAAAGAATTCTGAAGATAATGTCATAACCAGAGTGTTAATTGATGATGCTGTTGTTAGCACAATCACTTCAACACATAGTCAAGGAAGTATTGGAAGTTTAATGTCTTATGAGTGGATTCCAGCAGAATCTAACGTATATAAGATTACAGTTTCTACAGAGCCTGTCAATGGAGAGGTCAATCTTGAAAATAATGAATTTACAATATATATTAATGTAATCGGTGGTCCTGAAGAAGGTGATGTCAATTTTGATGGTATTGTTGATATTGTAGATGCTTTATTAATTGCTCAACATTATGTAGGATTTGATTTACCTGTATTTTACTCATCTGTTGCAGATGTAAATGCAGATGGATTTATAGATATAGTAGATGCTTTACTTGTTGCTCAGTATTATGTCGGAATTATTCCAGAACTTTAAAGAATAATAAAATTTCCTTTTTTTTTATTTTAATTTAAATTTAGTCTTTTTTTCAAGATAGAATTAAATATAAAATACTATTTAGCTAAAGATTTATTGTTAATAGAAAGAATTTTTTAGGAGAATTTGAAGAAATTTATAAGAAAAGAAAGAAGATGCGCTCGCCGGGGTTCGAACCCGGGTCACAAGGATTTAACAGAAAGAACAAAGTGTTCTTACTTTGGCAACCTTGCATACTACCATTATATAGTAAAAGTAAAGCTTTTAGCTTCTATATTACGAGCGCTAAATATTAATGTTGAATTATAAAATAAAGAAAAATATTAAAATTTATTGCTATAATAAAACAACGATTACTATTTGTTTTTATTTCAGAAGAAAATAAGAATTAAATATTATAAAGTTGGGTTTATAAAAAAAAATAATAATAAATAAAATTTTTTAATATTTAATTATCTGTGGTCTCATCAATATTTGATTCAGAAGGGGATTCTTCTTCTTTAAAAGATAATTCATGAACTTCTTCGGGAGTTTCTGATTCAAAATCTTGAGTTGAAAACTTATCAATACTACTTTCAAAAACCTTAGTAACTTCATATTCAGGTTCTAATACCAAGTCCTTTTCAGGAATTAATTCTTCTTCACTCAAAATTTTCTTTTTAAATGTCAACTTTATTTCTGCAAATTGAACAATTCCTAATCTTGCTCCATGTCTTCGTACATAAGCTCCACTTTTATCTCTAATCATTTCATTGATAATAAGACCTGGAATGGTCGCTAATAAAAGTAAAATAAGTAATAAGATCCAAAGTACCAAAGCAATTATTGCGGATGTTATTTCATGGTCTATTAAAAAAGAATTAACTAAATCAACAATTACAGTGAAGTATGTTACAATAACACCAATACCAGCATAACCCTTAATAATAGTATGGAACCATCCTCCCACTGAACGGATAATAAATGGTTCAGAAATGGATTTTACTTTTTGTTCATTAGTATAAATTATACCAGAATTCTTCAAAAACCATATTGATGAAAATAAAAACATTGAAACTCCAAAAGTCCATGGTATGGTTATTAATAACCCTACTATATTAACATACTCATTTCGTAGATCATCCCCGAAATTTCTTATCTCTAATAAATAATCAGAAAAAAATAATTGTTCTATTCCCTCTGTTAAATATTTAGCAGTAATATTTGTTGCCAACATTATTGAAAATAAAATCGGAAAAAAACCTTTTCCAAAAAATTTAATCCTTGTAGGTGTGGGTTTTTCTTGAATTCCATAGATTAAATTTCTCCCTATAAATTTCTTATGGATAAAAAGAAAGATAGGTGCTAAAATATATCCACCTAATAAATATCCCATTAATCCTGCTACAGGAATATAAACCATAAATATAAACATAAACTCTGTTACAATCCAATCAAATGGAAGCCATGGACTTAATTCGATTTTTGGAAATGCGTCTTTTGGAAATACATTAGGAAAGAAAAATATAAAAATTAATCCAACCACTAACCAAAAGACTTCATAAATAACAAATAAAGAGACAGGTAAAAGATATTTTTTTATAAAAAAGATTATTCTACTCATTCTAATCTCCTTTTTAATAGAGTTAATTGTTAAAATTTGATTCTAATTGATTATAAAAGTTAACGTTAATAAAGCTTTGCAGTTAGAAAATCGAATAAATAGGAAAAACAAAAATATAATTAAATATGTGTTTGATTAAAAAGATAAAATCTGTTTATCAAACACTATAATATATCTACTTTATTATTTTTGATTCAATTTGATTAATAGTATTATTATTGATGAAATCTTCTAATTCTTGAATCTTTGTAGGTAATCCAACACGTACTCCAATCTCTTTACATTCTAAATGTGACATAGCGGTTGCTATTTGAGCTGTTTTTTGGAGAGAGAATCCATTTAAAGTAGAAATAATAATCCCACTTATGAAAGCATCTCCGGCTCCAGTTGTATCTTCAACTGGACCTTCATATATTGTACTTTTTAATGTACTATCTCCATCAAAAATAATGGATCCATTCTGACCATCAGTTAAAGATATTAATTTAACGCCCCAATCGTGTAACTTATGCAAAATTTCAATTGAATCCTCTTTTTTCGTGATTTCTCGCGCCTCTTCTTTATTTAATGAGATCACATCAGAATTAGAGATCAAGATTTTTGCCCATTTCCTATTATGCGTAAGTATTGACATACTAGGTGCTGCGAAAACTTTTCCACCATTATTTTTTGTAAGAGTAATTGCTTTCTCAATTGATTTGCAAGCTACATCATTAGTTAAAGAAGTCCAAACAAAGGCCTTTATATTTTCAAAGAATTCTTCTTTAATATTTACTGGTGTTAAAAAATAATTTGCAACCTTATAATCTAGAATAATCCTATCTATTCAACAATAAGTTATTAAGATAACTGAAAATGC
>CAZGJX010000165.1:0-6474 GCA_964525635.1 uncultured archaeon | reverse complement strand
CTCGCAACTGTCTTTACAGTTGATACAATGGCAGTGAAAGCAAGATTATATCTTACCTTAAGATCCACAGGAATTGAAGACGATGGTGTCGCATGGTTTGGATTAGAACTTTTTGCTTTAGCTGGACTAGTTGCTACAATCATATTGGTATCTACAAAAGTTAAAAGAAGAAAATAAATCTTTTTATTTTCTTTCAAAATAATATTAATTTATTTTTTTTTTTATTAATTCTTAACTAATTCTAAACCATATTCAATAGTCATAGTGAATATAATATTTCAATGAACCTTAACTCCATAAATAATATCAATACAAAGGAATTATAAATTAATGCTAGTATATGAATTTTTTTTCATTTTAACCTTTTTCACTGGAAAGGGAAATTCATTAGATATTTAAATAAATACTTTAGCTAAATAACTAGAAATTATAAGATAAATTTATACTAAAATTAGATATTTTGATTAATTTAATGCTTGTTATTATTTAGAGTAATGGAAATCCGATTTTTTTAAGATAAGTATTTGTTAAGTAAACATAAATATCTATTGAAAGATATCATAATTCTGGTTTTTTGATTATTATAAAAATTAAAGGGAGTTATTAATTACTTGATTTAGTATTCATATCAAAGAGTTTTTAGGTATTTAAATCATTTTAGGCAGCAAAAATTTATCCATAACAAAATTTTGATAAATATTAAAAACTGTGGTAAATTATAAAGTATAATTTTTAATACTTCAAATTATTTAAAAAAAAATGATGAATAAATGAAATCATTAGAAGTAGAAGTCATAGAAAGTATAGAAAAAGAACCTATTGAAGAAAAAAGTACTTTTAAAAAAGTTATTACAAACCAATACTTTCGTTTCGTATTGAAAAAAGCACTCTTTTATTTTTTTGTGTTTTTTATTGGACTCTCAATTGCTTTTCTAATACCTAGGCTTGTTCCAGGAACTCCACTGGATTATATAAATTATCCACCAGGAGGAGGAGTAGCTGATGAAGATTATTTAAAATGGAAAGCAAAAATGGAAGCATATTTTCTCCTTGATAGACCTTTGTATGAACAATATTGGCACTTTCTTGTAAGTTTTTTTCAGGGTGATTGGGGTTCATCCTATCGTGGACAAGCACCAATCCAAGATATTGTATTTCCTGTAATCATACCAACAATGCTAATGGTGGTCCCTGCAGTTATTATTACATTTATATTTGGAAATCTTCTTGGAGGAGTTACAGGGTATTCAAAAGGACGAATTAGTAAAATAGGATATTATACGGCTATAGCTTTTCAATCCGCTCCATTTTTCTGGGTGGGGTATTTATTTTTATATATTTTTACTATAATATTGAAAGTAATTCCATTGTACTCATCCGCACCAGATTTTATTATAGAAAATTTTGCTGAGATCTTTGTATTGTATTGGATACCATTTCTTATATTGATTATTTGTTTTACGGGGGGTTGGGCAACAGGAATGCGATCGTTAATGATTTATGAGAGAGATTCAAATTATATTCATTATGCTCGGAAACTTGGATTTAAGAAAGGGAAATTACGAGGATATGCGATGCGTAACAGTATATTACCTCAAGTCACAGGGTTGAACTTACGGTTCAACGAAATGGTAGGTGCTACAATAGTACTTGAAGCTGTATTTAGTTGGCCAGGATTAGGATGGTTATTCGTAGATTCTGCTGAAAATAGAGATCATAACCTGATAGTTGGTGCCTTTGTTATTACAATATTAATCGTTGTTATTGGAAATTTTCTAATTGATATAATATATGGAGTATTAGATCCTAGAATTAGAATTGGGAGTAAGGAGGGATAATGAATGGAAACTACTGAGTTACAAAATAAAATTGAGATGATAGAACAGACAACTTGGGATGTTCTAAAAGAAAAATTAGGTGGAATATCAACACGTTATAAAAAACAAATGTTTGCTCTAGGATTTCTTATTGGTTTATGTTTAGTTATTACAATCTGGTCATATATTCCGCCTTTTAATGATATATCATGGCATAGAATACCAGGACTAACTAAATTACCCCCTTCTTGGGAACATTGGTTGGGGACTGATACTTATGGAAGTGATAGATTCAATCTATTACTTACAGGTATAAGAAATTCTCTGGCATTTGGCTTGCTAGCAGCATCAATTTGTTCACTTTTAGCATTATTAGTTGGGGTAGTAGGTCCTTTTCTAGGAGGATGGGCAGATAATTTATCCCAATTATTAACAAATATCATCTTAGTAATTCCAATCTTACCATTTATTATTCTTCTTGGAAGTTTGAGTAAAGGTCCAACTGTCTCTTATGCTGGAGAAGCATCTATATGGCTTATCGTACTTGTTATTGCACTCCTAAATTGGCCTTGGGCAGCAAGATCAATTCGATCTCAAGTATTAACTTTAAAAGAAAGAAATTTTGTTAAAATTTCGAGAATGTCTGCTATAGGAAATACAAGGATTGCCTTTACAGAAGTACTACCAAATGTCTTGTCTTATGTAATTCTCTCATTTACAATTATTACGGGAATAGCAATTCAAACTGAGGCAGCAATTGCTATGGTAGGATTTGGTCAAACAGAATATACAACATTGGGATATTTATTATATTATTCATTTGAGCATGGAGATATCACTGCTTTTAGGTGGTATGGATGGGTACCACACGGAATTATTTTAACGTTGTTTTTACTCCTAATTTACAGTGTACATGGAAGCTTTCTTGCTACTTTTAATCCTAGAACTCGAGAAAAATAAATATTGGAGAGAAGATAAATATGTTAGAAGAAGAAAATAATACAATACTTAAGGTAGAACATCTTGCAGGGTATTATAGAGGTAGCTTTGGAGTTGTTCATGCAGTAGATGATGTATCTTTTACAGTAAATACTGGTGATATCGTTGCAATAGCTGGTGAATCAGGATGTGGAAAATCATCATTGGCAGAATTACTTACAGGAGTTCCCATATCTCTTTTGCATTATGAAGCGGGGCAAGTATATATAAGAGATACTACTATGTATGTGCCAAAACCTACACCTAAATTAAAGAAAAGTCAAATAAAACTTCGAAGAAAGTTAGAAACTCAAGGTATAAAAATCTCACCAAATGATGAAAGATTTGAACCAAAATTAGACAGAAGTAAAAGAAAAGAATGGAAGAAAGTGTCTAAGAAAAGAAGGGATTATATAAGAAAAGAAATTCTCTGTAAGGAAATAGGTTATGTCCCCCAAGCATCTCAGGATTCATTAAATCCTGTTAAGAGAATTAAAAATTTTATACTTGATGTAATGGATCAACGACTTGGAGGGCATTTAAAAGAAAAGAAAGATAAAAATAATCCTGAGAGCATGAATGTAGAAGAAAATCCACTCGATAGAGTTATTGAACACTTTAGTACGATTGGACTTGACGAAACGGTGTTAAATAAATATCCTCATGAACTTAGCGGAGGTATGAAACAAAGAACAGTGATTGGAATATCAACATTATGGAATCCGAATCTTTTGATTGTTGATGAGCCTACAAGTGCTTTGGACGTCACAACTCAAAAGTTATTACTTGAGACTTTTATAGACCTTAAGAAAAGTGGTATTTTAGAAACTATTTTAATAATTTCACACGATATTCCAACACTCTATCAAATATGTGATAAAGCAATAATTATGTATGCTGGAAAGATTGTAGAAACTGGTACAATGGATGAGATAATAAATGATCCCTTACATCCATATACGATGGGTCTTGTTCATTCTATTGCCTCATTTAATCCAGATGGTTCTGCTGAGACTAAATTATTAGGTATCCCAGGAAGACCACCTAATCTTAGAGATCCTCCAATAGGATGTCGATTCTATCCACGCTGTCCAAAACGTTTACCAAAATGTAAAGAAAATTACCCTCCTGATTTTTATCCAAAAGGTGAAAAAAGACCAGTTACATGCTGGTTATATGAATAAGGTGATAATTTAATGAAGGATGCATTATTAAGTATAGAAAATTTAAATAAAACTTACATCTCTGGATTAATCAGAGTAAAAGAGACTCATGCTGCAAAGAATGTAACTTTTAACATAGGTCATGGTGAGGTTGTTTCATTAGTAGGAGAAAGTGGCAGTGGAAAATCCACAGTTGCAAATATTATTTTACGTTTATTCCCTCCTACAAGTGGGAGTGTACTTCTTTCTGGAAAAGATGTGAATGAATTACCAAAAAAGAAATATTATAAACAAGTACAAGGAATATTTCAAGATCCTTATAGTTCCTACAACTATTTCTACAAAGTAGATCATGTCCTAAATCAAGCAATTTCCAAAAGTCTTAGTTGGGTAAATATGGCGGAAAAAAAAAAAGTTATTTCTAAAGTATTAGATGTTGTAGGACTTGATCCAAAGGAAACATTAGGTAGATTTCCTCATCAATTGAGTGGTGGTCAGCTACAAAGAATACTTATTGCCAGATGTTTACTTTTTAGACCTAGGTTATTAATTGCTGATGAACCTACAAGTATGATCGATGCATGTGCCCGGGCAGAGATACTAAATCTTCTATTAAAATTAAAAGAACAATCGAGAATTTCTTTATTATTTATAACACATGATATTGGACAAGCACAATACATTTCTGATAGAGTTTTTGTAATGAGTAAAGGTGAAATTGTTGAATCAGGAGATACTAATGAAGTATTTCTAAATCCAACTGAAGATTATACTAAGAATCTACTAAATAGTGTTCCAAGTATTTATCGTAAATGGTCATAATTTTCTTTTAATGAAAAATATACTGCCTGAAAAAGCAAAAAATAAAATAAATAAATTTTTTAATCTTTTTTTTTAATTTTTTTAGTTATTATTGAGGGAATTTTCAAATTTATATAATTAACAAAAAATTAAATATCTCCAAAGATCTCCCGACGGAATTTCTAATTATCCCTAAGCGAATTTTGTCGCGTTTAAAATAATGACCGAAAGTGCTCAAAATAGCATTATTTTTATCAAAAAGGAATAAAGACTCTATTTTTATCAGGAGAATAGGCTCTCAAATTCAGCGACATAAATAGATATAGGATATTTAGGATTATTGGAAGGATTAAATTGGAAATATTATGATTTTAGTCAAATTTAAAAAATTAAAAATACCCTCTATTATAATCTAATTTTTTTATTACAGAAAATTTTTAAAATTGACAATAGATAACATGAAGAATTTTAAGCGATCATAAACAGCTTATGAAATATACTCATTGAATTTAACTTAAAAAAAGTATAGGTGTTCTTCTTTATATCATGACTGGTATAGTTATGAACATAGCGTTTAAAGCTCTTTTTTTTTTAAGAAAATAAGTTATTTCTTTATTAGATCAAGACAAATCATTTGCAGGGTAAATTAATAGTTAATGGGACTCCTATATATTAAATAAAAGAACTATAATTCCCTATAGCAATGAGTGAGTTTTTAGGTGATCATCTTTTTCGAATTAGAAAAACTTCTGAACGGTTGGGACTATCAATCCCGACAATAAGAAACGGGATTAATTCTAGAAAACTTACAAAATGTACATCACAGACATTTGATTATAAGCATTGCGGGTTTACTATTAACCGGCAAGTTCACGCTCCAATTAATATGGCAGAAAAATATATAATCAAAGGTTTAATTATTTTCTAAGTTTCTTTATTTTTACATATATCATTCTATAAAACTTTCCGCTAAATAAATTAATGATTAAATAAAGATCTTTAATTGCTTTGCTCTTTTTTTTTATCACTTTAATCGCAAGAAAGCCATGTCTTTTACAGTACTTCGTAAAAAATAAAGGTATATCCAAATTTTTAATTTAGTTGAAATTTTAAATGATAAATGGGCAACCAAAGCTTGAAATAGAAGAAAACATTCGTTTTTTCATGACTCTTCAAAATCAGAAAAAACAGAAGGTTTTCTTAAGTATAAGAAAATCACTTTCTTTTTTAAACTTTCGGCATTCATGGCAGGACTTGCATCCAGCACATGCATTTTCTGGATTCAATACACCACGATACAAGCCAAATAGCTTTATTTCACCTATTGAGCTAGCGGCCACTCATGGTTGGTCGATCTCAGGTGCAACACGATTTCTAAGAAAATATAGAGCAGGATATCCTTCATCCGAACTTATTCTCAAGTGTTTAAGGGATGTATCTTCGGCGATCATGGAAGATTTTATTAATAACCTATTGAAATCTTCTTATCACAATCTTTCAAGTAAACTTAGGAAAGATATAGAGAAAAAAGGAATACTTATCCTTGATTTTCATGTAGATCCATATTATGGGAATGAAGATAATCCAGATATTAAAAAAGGACCATTAAAGCATAGTACTAATAAAGGGTATAACTTTCTCACTGCTGAGATCCATCTTGATAAATTTAATTTTACTATTGCGGTCATCCATCGTCCTCCTGGCGTAAAGATCTA
>CAZGJX010000164.1:0-6604 GCA_964525635.1 uncultured archaeon | reverse complement strand
TCACTTCAAAAACTTGATTTAAGAGATAATCGAGTAATTAAACTTCCAGAATCTATAGGAAACTTAACATCACTCCAAAAACTTGATTTAAGGAATAATCAAATAACTGAACTTCCAGAATCTATAGGAAACTTAACTTCACTTCAAATACTTGACTTCAGTTATAATAAATTAACGATCTTTATAGATTCGAAAAGAAAAGATATAATAGAACGTTTGAAAAAGAAGGGAGTTATAATATTGGAACAAATCTAAATAGATCCTAAGTTCAAATTTCTCTGATATCATTTATTTTTGTACCTAATCTTATTTTTTGGGTGCATACAAAATTCAGTGATGGAAGGATATATTCTTTTATTAAATTATAATTTTAGGAGAAATATTCTAAAATAAATCAATTTATGCATTTTTATCACTAACATTTGTACCTACCCTATTTTTTTTATTTAAATACAATCACCTATAATCTTATAGAGTAAGAAAGAAAAAGTCAAAATAAAGCCTCCAAATGGATGTGATCCTATTATTCTGCTACTTACAAGGAAGATGGGGATCTAAATTTGCCTTCTTAGATCACCGGTCTTATAAAGCGGAAGTCGTGAATTAAATTCTTACCATCCCTATTTAAAACACATAATTAAATTAATCTTCTAATTAAATATTGATTTATAGAAATCTATAAATAGAAATTTCTTATCTTATTTAATATAAAAGAGCAATATAGGAATATACCTATAGACTTAAAAGAAGAATATTCCTATTAGTAATAGTAGAAAAATGCTTAGACAAATTTTTGTAATTAAAAAAAATGAAATAATATATAGAAGATTCTTTGGAAACGCTTTAAATGATTTTGAAGTTGAAGATCTTAGTTTTAAAGTATGGAATATAGCCCGAAAGACATCAGAGGAGACTTCAGGTCATTCTGATTACTATAAATATAGAATTTCGTATGATGTTGAAATAGAAAAAGGTTTAATTTTTATGTTTGTTACAGGATTAATGGATGACTATTTTAGGACAATTAAACCTCAATTATCTATTTTTAAGGGGAATTATTTCAATATAGTTGATGAACAACCAAATAAAAAGGATTTAACTACTTCTGAAATTGAACAATTAAATTCGATTGCAGATCCTCTGCATAGAAATTTAAAACCAAAAATAGCAGTTGTTGGATTTTCTGCAGTAGGGAAAACAACAATTAAAAATTTGATAAGATTAGATGAAATTCCCATACAACACGTGCCAACAATAACAGGAGATATCGCTACTATCCAAATAGGAGAATTATTTTTCCATCTTTTTGATTTTGCTGGACAGGAAGAATTTAGATATCTATGGAAAACATTTATCAAAGGAAGTGATGCAGTTTTGGTTGTTACAGACTCAACTCCAGAAAATGTTAAAGAAAGTAGTTTTTTCTTAGAACTAATGCAAAATGAGGTTCCACATGCTCGTGCTGCGATAATAGGAAATAAGCAGGATTTAAAGAATCATATGGATGTTAAGGAAATCGATAATATACTTGGTCTTAGAACATTTCCAATGATAGCTAATCGAATAGAAAATCATGATAAAATGGTTAATATTTTAGTTGAAGTTTTAGATCTTAGCTATGAAGCCACTCCACTAATAGAATCATTAGTAGAACAGAGTCAATCCCTAGAAAATACTATAAAAGTCAAACAGGAAGAAAATATTGAAGCAAGTTCAAGCGTAACGGCCCTTGAAGTTTCAACAGCTTCAGAGGAAGTTGTAACTCCATATAATGTAGAAAAAAAGCAAGAATTAAAGGAAGAAATTAGTGATATGTTATATAAAGAACGTTTATTAGCATTGCTTAAAGGAAAAAAAATAATTAAAATTGATTATATCAGAAGATTTTTAAAAATAGATACAGACAGAATTATATCCTATATCTTTGATTTTGTAAGAAATGGACTAATTGAATGTGAATTTAATGAGGATAATACAGAATTAAGTATTACCTTTTAATCTTTAGTTCAAGATTATTATGTTAAAGAGTAAATTTCTAAAAATTATTCAAATCTATTATCTTTATTTAATCTATTTATGATATTAATAATCATAATAAAGTTTTAAATATTGTAACTCGATGATATCTTTTTACAGAAATTTATAAATATATTCTTTTTTCTTAATTTTAGATTTATTTGACTAAAATCAGGAATCATAAAATTAAATATATTTACCGATTAAAAAATGCTCAGACAAATAATTGTTCTGAAGAAAAATGATATTTTATATAGGAGATATTTTGGAAATGCTTTAAACAATTCAGAAATAGAAGACCTTAGTTTTAAAATATGGAGTACGGTAAAAAAAAGAATTGATAAGAAGACAGATCATTTTGATTATTTTAAATATAGAATATCTTATGATGTTGATTTAGATTCAGGTTTGATTTTTATATTTATTACAGGTTTAGTTGATGATTATTTTAGGGTAATAAAACCGCATTTATCAGGATTTAAAAAATTATTTTCTGATATGATTAATATAGAAAAAAGTAAAATAGAATTATCTTTAATTGAAATTGAACATTTAAATTCGATTGCAGATCCTTTGCATAAAAAGTTAAAACCAAAAATTGCGGTAGTTGGATTTTCAGGAGTAGGAAAAACAACAATTAAGAAATTAATAAAATTAGATGAAATTCCCTTACAACATGTGCCAACAATAACAGGAGATATCGCTACTATCAAATTAGGAAAATTGTTTTTCAATCTTTTTGATTTTGCTGGACAAGATGAGTTTAAATTCATGTGGAAAAGTTTTATAAAAGGAAGTGATGCTGTGTTATTGATCACTGATTCAACTCCATATAATATAAATAAGAGTAAATTTTTCATTGATTTAATGGAGAAAGAAGTACCTTATGCTCGTTCTGCTGTAATTGGAAATAAACAGGACTTGAAAGAAGCTATGGATATTAAGGAAATCGAAAAAGAGCTTGGTCTTATAACATATCCAATGATTGCAAATAGAGCAGAAAATCGTGAGAGGATGATTCAAATATTAGCAGAAATATTAGATCTTAGCATTGAAGCTACACCAATAATAGGCTCTTTAATGGATAAAAGTCCGCTACTTGAAGAAACGATCAAAATAAAACAAGTTCAAAAGGTTGAAGAATCTGGAACCAATATTAGTTCTGAAATATCAAGAGAATCGCCCTTGCAATTAGAAATCCAACCAGAATTGCAAATAGAGCAACCTAATGAAAATGTTGATATTCATTTTACCACTAAAAAACAAGAATTAATGAAAGAAATTGAAGACGTAAACATTAAAGATCGATTATTAGGAATTATTAGGGCAAAAAAAAAAGTTAAAATAGATTATATTGAGAGATTTCTAAAAACTACACCAGATAAAATTGTTGGACTAATATTTGAGTTAATAGGAAGCAGTGAAATTATTGGTGAATTTAATGAGGATGATTCTGAATTTACTTTAAAAATATAAAATATGGCTTTTCTTTGGAATATTTATATATATAATAGTAAAAATAAAGTTATCTTTTTTTCTTTACCTTTATCATTCAATAATTTAATTGTGTATGTTAATTTTATAGTGATCAGAAAATAATTAAAATTCAAATTGGATAAGGTTATGTTTGCTAATAAATCCTGCTTTTTCTAACGTACGTCTTGAACCAATATTTTCAATTGCACATCCACAAATAGGTCTCCAATTATTTTCAAGACAATAATTTTTCAAATGATTTATTATATACGTTCCAAATCCTTTTCTTCGATATTTAGGATGTACTACCATTCCTATATCAAAATCAGGACGATTTTTTATAATACGTGAAAAAATACCACACCCAATTATTTCATCATCTATTAGAAGACAAAATAGACTTTTACTATCTAAAAAAACTTTTAACTCTCCATCATTTTCAAAAAAACCCTCTTTAAACAGAGACAACTGAGTAAAATCTTTGCTTTCTCCAATTCTGAGATATAAATTTGGATGTGGAAGATCCACATTTTTCTCAATCATATCTCTAAATAAAACTCCTTCCAGTTTAAGGCGCTTTTGATAAGTGATACAACATTTTAAAAAAATATTATCAAAAGATTTGCAGAAAGCTTTCCTTGTTGATAATTTTATTAATATTAGTTTGAAAATTTCTTCACAAATAGGAATATAATTATCAATTAAGTAGAATTCTAATATTATGTGTTCATTATTAACAATACAATACCCAATATCAATATCTTTAATTCTAATTAAATATTTTTGTGAAGGATTTTTATTTAATTCTTTATATGGATTGATTAATAATTCTAAAAATAACTCTTGTGGTTCTGATATTGAATCAAAATATAAATTTCTGAATTCATCTAAATTATCTTCAGATTTTATAATTTTAATATCAATCATGTTTTTGCAGCATTATTATTATATTTATTAAAAATAATTAAAAAAAATTAATTTATATAACCTTGAGATTTCAATAATTCTGCATTTAGAATCAAACCTCCAGCAGCGCCCCTAACAGTATTATGGCTTAATGCAACAAATTTATAATGAAATACAGAATCTTTTCTTAGTCTTCCAATAGTAACTGCCATACCCTTGTCATTATCTCTATCTTTTCTTGGTTGTGGACGATCTTCATTTTCTAAATAGATGATAGGTTGCTTTGGAGCGAAAGGTAACTCAAGTTCCTGTGGAAGTGATTTAAATTCTGTCCAAATCTTAATAATTTCATCCTTTGAAGGTATTTTATCCTTAAAATTAACATTTACACAAGCAGTATGACCATCAATAACAGGAACTCTTGTACAAGTAACACTTATATGAATTGAATCATTATTGATAATTTTTTTCCCACCAACCGAACCTAAAATCTTTGATGGTTCTAATTCAGTTTTTTCTTCTTCTCCCCCTCCTATGTAAGGGATAATATTATCAACTATGTCTAAAGATGCAACACCAGGATATCCTGCTCCTGAAACTGCTCCTAATGTGGTAATTATTAGCTTATCGACTTTATAACCTGCTTTTTCAAGAGCAAATATGGGTGTTAGATAACTTTGAAGGGTACAATTTGGTTTTACCACTATAAATCCATTCCTATAACCATGATTCTCTCTTTGAACGGGAATGATATTTACATGCTCGTGATTAATTTCTCCAATTATCATAGGAATGTCTGGTGTCCATCTATGCGCAGAGTTATTACTAATAACAGGAATCCCATTTTTAGCGTATTTAAACTCTACTTCTTTTACCTGATCTTTTGTTGGCATAGTAATTGCTGAAAATACAAAACTAAGATCATCTGGAATAGAATTGAAATCCTGAACATCTCTTACGATTAATTTTCTCAATTCTGCTGGAATTGGAATTGACATCTGCCATTTACTTTTTACCGCTTCAAAATAGCTTTTTCCTGCAGATTTAGGTGATGCAGCTATATCAACAATTTGAAACCATGGATGATCTTGTAATAATTTAATGTAATTCTGTCCAACAATACCAGTTGCTCCTAAAATACCAATCTTTATTTTCTCCATAATAAATATTATATATGAGGGATTTATATTTAGGTTTTCCTATTCCCTGAGGCTCTGGCTAGACCTAGATTAATCTATCGTATCATTTCTTTATCCTTTAATGAAATTCTTTCTATTAATAGTCTATAAATCAGAATAACCTTAAAATAAAATCGCCTCTAGTATTTAGAAACGTTGTGTATAATATATATAAGGAATGATTAATTACCAGAAAAAGTATATAGAGACGATTTATTGTGGATTATCCTTAATAAACTAGTGTGTAATCTGGCCCCTTCTTGGGCTTAAAAACCTTAGTTGGAGATATTAACTCCTTTCGTCTCATAATCATATAATCTTTTCTAATATAACATTTTTTATATCCTTTATGGAAAAATGATTTTTAAAAAAGTGTTGTATCAGGTCAAAATTGAGGAAAGGTAAATTTTCGAAAATTCTAATATGTATAGTATAGAAAGAGAATTTAAAAGATATAGAATAATTAAAAAATATATAAATAACATTTACATATGGAGATTGTGATTAAATGAAAATAATTTTCTATATCACTTAATTTAAATTAATTCATTTTATTTATAAAAAAATCTTAATGTGGTCCAATTCTTAATTTTTTTTCATTGTTCTAAAATTTAATAATTTTAAATAAAAGGGATTAAACTGGAAAGTATATATAAAACGAAATCTTCCTCTCTATTTATTATGAAGAAAATTTGTATTGATACAAATTTTAACTATTTGGGACCAATTTATCCTATTATTACAATAGATAAGGTAAAAAAAAATCATTTAATTGAGGAAGAAGAGATCATTCTTGTAATGGAATCTGAAGCATGGAAGGGTATTGTTAAATTTGATGATAAACTCCCAGAATATGCTCAATGATATGCTGACATAATTGAAGAAATGGATATGTAATTAACTAAATCTGAGTTTTACTCAAATCTAAATTCATTTTTTAATATGATAATTTTTAATATCTATAAATATTTAGATTTGGTCAATTTTCCAAATGAATGATAAATTATAAACACTTTCATCTCATTTCA
>CAZGJX010000163.1:0-6618 GCA_964525635.1 uncultured archaeon | reverse complement strand
TAAGGTATTATAAAATAAAAATTTAGATTATTTAGAATTTATAAAATAAAATTTTTTTAATTATCTACTTAAATTTAAAATAAATTAATTCAAAAATCCTCAAAAGCCAGTTAAGACTTCCTGAATTTAGAAACCTTTATAGTTTGTCTTTTGAAAATAAAGATGGAGTTTTTATAATTAAAAATATATATAAATTTTGTTATTTAAATATTTAATCTTCAAATATATAGAATTGAGTAAAATTTGGGATTTTATTATTAAAATACAATAAAAATTCTTAATAAAAATAGAAACTCCTTTTAATTATTTTATAAAACTTACAAAAGATAGTATTTTGATTATTAATTTTAATCATAAATAGGAAAAGTAAGAAAATAGAAAATATTTTCATATATAGATTCGTGAATTTCCATCTCTAATATAAATCTAACAAATAAAGGATGGAAAATAGTTGACCCATCAATCCATAAGGTAGGTATTTTATAATTAAGCATATTTTCTTCAATAACTTCATATATATTAAAAATAGTCATTAAAATTACATCAAATTAATGTAGTAACTCTATTTCTATTGATATAAATTAAAATAAGTTAATTTATCTTCATAGGACCTTTAATACATGATCATAGATTTCTTGGGCTGTTTGGTTAAAATTAAATGGATCAAACTTTATACCTTTTTTTGATTGCAATATAAAGGGAACAAATTCGAAATTTATATAGATGGGTATTATTGGTTTTCCTGAATATAGGAATGAACTCCATTCATTCTTTACAGGTTGGGAATTCTTAGAATTCTTAGTACAGAATAATAACATAATATCGCATTTTTCTAGGTTTTTATCCATATAATCTATGATATCTTCTTTTACATCTTCTTCCCAATATAATGATTCACGGATTTCTTCTTTTTCATTAAGGTTTTCCGACAATTCTCTAATCTTAAATAGTGGTGCATCGATAGTAGAATAACTCATATAAATATTTATATCTCCTTTTTTTTTCCTTTTTGCTTCCTCTTCTTTTCTTTTTGGGAAATGGTTAAACTGTGATACCCATTGATTTTTCATAAAAAATGATCCTAGTTTTTTTGCATGTCTATGTTTATATCCCATTTGATTAATCAAATGATATAGAGTTGGGTTTTTGAATTTTTCAAATACTTTTTTTGCATCATTTTCTAACTCTTGTTCTTCTTGCTCAGTATAATCAATCTTCTCATTTAGCAATTCAAAATACTTATTACAATCGCTATAACTTAAATTTAGCTTTCTAAGGAGATCTCCTTTATTAGCTTTTCTTTGTCTAATATATTCAAATTCTAGGATTTCTTTTATATATTCTGTTTCTTTTATTTCCTCATCTTCTATGATTTTTTCTACTATTTTTTCCTCTTCTTTCTCGGGTATTTCTTTTATAATTAACCATTTTGGATCAATTTCTCTAATCTTTTTATAGATCTTTTCTGCTTTTTGAGATTTATTTATTAAATTATATAAATTCCCCAATAGATTCAAAATTTGAAGTTCCTTAATATCATAATAGTAATACTCTTCAAAATCAGAATCCAATAATTTTTCTAAAAATAATATTGCCCTATCATACTTTTTTAAATTCTTTAGACAAATTGCCAAAGTATAAGAGATATCAAAATCTTCTGGTACTAAATTTAGAATATCTTCATAAATTTCAATAGCTTTTTCATAATTTTTATTATAATAATAAGCATCACCAAGATTTCTTAGCATACTATATTCTGGAAAAATTTTTATTACTTTTTCAAACATTTCGATTGCATTTTGATAATCTTTTTGATTTAAATAAAAATTTCCAAGAGAAAATAAGGATCTAAGATCATCAGGTTCAATACTTAATGCTCTTTTATAAAATTCTAATGCTTTATCATAATCTTCTTTTTCTTTATAAATATCACCCATATTTAAATAGGCTTCAAAATTTTCAGAATTTAATTTTAATGCTTCTTCAAATGATTCAAGGGCTTTATTTAAATTCTCTTGTATTGAATATGAGAGTCCAAGATTCACCCAGATATCATCAATCACTATATCTTGTTCAGATAGAATATCATCTCCCATTTCCAATGCCTTATTATAAGAATCTATAGATTTTTCATATTGATCATTATAATAATACGCTTGGCCTAAAGAAAACCAATGAGTAAACGTGTCTGGATTAAGATTCTTCGCTTTTTCATAATATTTTAATGCAATTCTATTATGTCCTATATCTTCTCGAGCTTCTCCTGCCTTAGTTAAAAGTTTTTGATTATTAGGATCTATTTTAATTGCTTCTTCATAAGATTCCAATGCTTTTTTCCCTTTATCCATTGCTTTGTAGATTTCAGCAATAGTAATCCGTGTATCGATATTTTTTGGATCAAATTTTTTAAGTTCTTCATAAATTTTAAGCGCTTTTTTATATCTCTCAGTTTTAATATAACATTTGCCTAATTCCTCAAAAATTAGCCTATTTTTATCATTAAATTCTTTAGCCATTTGAAATGAAAAAATGGCTTTTATTAGTTTGTTATCTTCTATGTATTTCTTTCCAGCATAAAACCATTGTTCACTCATCTCAATCCTATTTTTTGGTTGAGCAATCTCAATTAAATCCTCTGAATATATTATATCTCTATTATTTCTTTTTGCCTGATTTATTGCCTGATCTAATAATGCTTGAATAATTCGGTTTAATTTAACACCCTCAGTTACATTCCGAGATGAATTAAATCCTTTACTTTTAATATAATCCTTAACTTTTGATTTTAAGAAAAGAGTATCTTCATCAGAAAAAGTTTTAGCTTTTTCTTTGATTGAGACTTCTTTTGGCATAAATTCCTTTAAATTGTCAATCAAATCTTTAGGAACGTAAATTATAAATTCCCATTCTTTAGTCTCTCTTTTATATTCTGAGATTAATCCCCAATCCCATAATCTTCTATATGTTTTATAATAAGTTGATAAAGATCGATGCTGTTTAAATTGTTCTTTTAATTTAGATTCTTCTATTTCTTGATTCTTTTCAGCAAAAATAATTTTTAAAAATATTTCCAAAGAGTCATAAATTTTATTTTCTAATTTAGTTTTAAAATCTAATGATTTCATATTATTCTCAATAAAAGGGATTAGATCCGCTTTTGTTTTATATGAAAATCCAGAAAAATTAAATTCTCTTGCGATATTCTTCATTTCTTCTTTTGTCTTCTTCTCTAAACATTCTCTTAAAGTAGAGGAATCTATTTTTAATGTCATTTTAGATATAAAATAGTTGGTTTTTTGTTATTCCAATTTTTGTCTTTGAAAAAAAATATAATTTAAAGATCGAATAATTGCTATTTAAGATTTTTTAAAAGTGAATTATTGTTTAGGATTGAAATTTTTTTAATGTGAGATAAAAATTCTATTTATATTTTCAATTACAATTTTTACTTAAAGTGGAGATAAAAATTCATTATTGTAATTATTTTTATTATTGTAAGTTATTGAGAATTTTTGATTTAAAAAACAAATTTATAAATTAGATCAAGTCAGAGGAAAGATAAATAAAATTAGAAGCTTGTGGTTTTGTTATTATAATTCTATCTTAAAATTTATTGAAAAAATAGATTTCAATGATTCACATAATTCTTTAATCTTATTTCTTACCAATGTTTATGATTTCTTAATTGCTAAAAATCATTAACATCATTATCTATTATTAGATTTGAATTTAATTTCTTCGAAACTAACATTATAACTCCAGATAGATTCGAATTAATATATATAATATAAACTAAGCTATATTGAACTAAATCTATCCAAATTATAATTATATTTCACTTTATCAATAAAAATATTGTATATTTAGATGTTAATCTAAAGTTTGATTTAGGAATTGAAAATTGAGTTTTTATAATTGAAAATATCTAAAAATTTATTAATTTAAATATAAGTAGTAGGAAGATAGCAAAACTTAATGAAATTATATTATCCTTTTATAAATAACCTTCAAGAAAATTTATAATTTCTATTTTTTTGGATAAGAATATGATTTTTTTGCATCTGAACGCTTTTTTCTCCATGTCCCACTTTTCGTTCTTGATCGTGGTTCTGCACCTTTAGCAGATGGAACATGAGGGCCTGCTTTTTTACCAGCTCGTCTATCTGTCATATTACTACCTCTTTTTTATTGATTGATAAATTTTATATTTTAGTTTTTTATAAATTGTTTTAATATTATAGAGTAAAATTTATAAAATTTTTATCCCCGTTGGTTTTCTGAATTTTTAGGTTTTTTTTGAAAGAACATTAAATCAAACTATTTATTTACATTTTTAAATTATAATTCATGATTTATTATCCTATTTTAAAATTTAATGAAATTTCCTTTGAATACATGTAAAAAGGTGTATAATTTTTACTATCTTTAAATACCATAGAAATATATGTTTGATTAGGCTTTCTATAAATATTAAATATTATTATAAATCCTTTCAAAACTAAACTTATAGCACCTAATAAAGTGGATAAAATAGGTCAAATATTTTTAGAATCTTTAATTAAAAATGGAATAGAAGAAGATATTAATATTGAATATAAAAAACAAATGATTAATAATAAGATTATCACTAAAAAAATCATCAGTAATTTCTCTATATATTGTTCAAGTAAAGAACACAAGGGAGGATCTTTTGGAAAAAATAATTTAATTATCATTAGTGGGGGACGATCTCATAGATGGATGTTAATCATTTAAAAATATTCTAAATTTATATAAATATATTTAAATTTTCTGTTGAAGAATTTTCCAATTCTTAAAAGAAAAAGGATTTTAATTGGTAACCAGTATACTTACATTTACACTTTTAAGGGATCTATTGTTGATATGATGTTAGAAGGTTCTAATTTAGGTTTAAATGTAATACATCAAATGATTGATTTTTTAAATAAAACATTAGCATGTTTAACTAATCTTAACAGCCAAGAAAGAGCAAAATCCAAAATATATCCAACACTTTTACTGAGAGTCAAAGAATTAGTAGATTTTTGGGAATATTATTTAAATTTATTTCTAAATTTTAGTCCTAATCTTAAAGAAAAGAAAATAGATCGAAATATTTATCAAGAGATTGAAAATAATGAGTCTAATTTAACAGTGGATGATATTGAGAGAAAAATTGTAAATATTCCAATTATAACCTTCGGATTTATTGTATATAACAAGAAATATACAAAAATATTATCATACCTTACATTAAGAAAAAGACTACAACAAGATGAATTATATAAACTCACTGGTTTTTCAACGGGTTATATTTCTCAAGCATTAAAATTCTTGATAGAATTAGATTTTGTAAAGAAGGTGAAAATTGTTGGAATAAGAAAACCATATTATGAAGTAGATTCAATTCCTTTATCTTATTTGAAAAGAATCAGAAATTGGTTTTTTTTTATTGTAAAATGGAAACCAGAGTTAGAAAATTATTTTAAAGAGTTAAATGATAATATGGAAAAATTAAAAAATTTAAATGGATATAAGAGAATAAAAGAACTTCTTAAGTCATATTTACAACTAATTCCAATGTTAGAGAAGATCTTAGGAATCATTGAGCGAGAATTAGAAAAATATAAAACGAGGAAATAAATAAAATTATTCATTTATCTACATGTTTTAAGTAAAAAATTGAGATTATTAAAAAGATAAATAAAAATTAATTAAAATTGCTATAAAGTAATAAAAAGTATTTGCATTAATTTAGCTCGTTTAAAATTAATTCTAGATTTTTTAATCAGACGAAAACTAAATAATAATACAAGAAGGGAGAGAGAAGCAAAAAAAAAAATTTTAATGAATAAAAATATTTGTAGATTATAGGTAAAAAAATGGTTTATTACTTTTATGGATGCATTGGTGAAGAATACTCTTGTAAAAGGATTATTGAGAGATTTTCTGATTTAAAAATTGTTCATCTCTACAATTCTCTTTATGTTGTCCCAATGAAATATGAATTTCTCGAAAATTTAAATGGTGATAATATAGAACTTCTGCAAAATTATGAATATTTAACAGAAAATTTAAAAAACACATTAATAAATCTCTCCAAAGATTGTTTTTTTGCCTATTTAGAAGCTACTTATTTTGGAGGTTCAGGTGATAAAATTGCGATTATTTTTAAGGACTGTGAAATAATAAATGAATATTCTGGTGATGACGCTTTTAATGTGGTACTTAAAGATTTTGGAATAAATAAAAAAAAAAGTTATGATGAATTTGAAGAGGTTGGTTTTGGGTGACATAGGTCAATCGAAGACTGGTAAAAACGCTTGAAAATCTCAATAAAAAAATACAAAATATTCTCTATAGGGACATTCAAAAATAATAATAAAATGATTATTTATAATTATTATATAGATTTATTAATTTATAATTAGAATTTTTCTTTTAAATATATCTCCTCTAAAACTATTAGGTTGAAGAATAAATATTACAAAATTCTTACTTTATGTATTAATATATCATCTCATTATTATACAATATTATTTAATTTAATTAATAATTTTAAAGTGATTCAAATAGTTAGACCTTGGTATTGGCCCAAAGATGGAATGCCTGAACGTA
>CAZGJX010000162.1:0-6641 GCA_964525635.1 uncultured archaeon | reverse complement strand
AATAATCGAGATAATATTATCGAAAAGGTAAAAAAGACTAATGAACTTTTAAAAAGAAAAAGTATTAGATATATTTCTTATTTCAATAAAGATTACCCTTTGTCTTTACGAGAAATTGAAAATCCTCCAATTGGTCTATATATTAAAGGAGAAATAATCTTTAATGAATTGAAAAAAAGTGTATCTATTATTGGAACTCGGGATCCTTCATTTTATGGTCATCTTAAAGCAAGGGAGATCTCAAAAGGATTGGCAAAGAAAGGCTATACAATTGTAAGTGGATTAGCAAGAGGTATAGATATTGAATCTCATATTGGTGCTCTTGAAGGAGGCGGAAAAACAATTGCGGTTTTAGGATCAGGTGTGGATAATATATATCCAATGGAACATAAAAATCTTGCGAATGATATAATTAAGAAAGGGGGAGCCATAATTTCAGAGGTTGATATCAACCAAAAAAGTTCTTCATATAATTTAGTTAATAGAAATAGGATTATCAGTACATTATCTAATGCATCCCTAATAATAGAAGGAAAGCTAAAAAGTGGAACAAATCATGAAGTAAATTTTGCTAATGTACAAAATAAACATATTTTTGCCTTAAAACCAATAGAATCCTCTCGAGAAGTATCAAAATTACCTCTTTCTCTAATTAAAAATGGTGCTATTGGAATTAGAGATCATAGAGAGATTATAGATTACTTAAGTTCTAAAATTATCTCTTAATCTATTATTCCTCTTGAAATAGTGAAGATAATATCCTAATAAATAAAATATTGAATTTATCTATTGTAAAAATTCTGTAATTTTTAATTGTTGGAAAAATGCAATTGCTTGATTCCTAATATCTATACAACGATCCTCTAATGTTTCAGTTTTTCTTAGAATAATATTGTATTTATTTTGAGCTATCTTTCTGATAATTTCACTAATATTTATCTCCTGGATTAAATCTTCTGCAAACCAGTTTAAAAATAAAATAATTTTGCGTTTAAAAGCTTTTTTTTCATCTTCGCCAATACTTATTATTTGTATAAATTCCCTAAAAAGAAAATCTATAAAATGATCAGCTGTGAAATTAGAACTCTCTTGAGTTATTTTTCGATTAACAATAAATTGAATTAATTTATTTGTAATAATAATACCTGCAAATCTTGGAATATCAACTTTATTTCCATTTTTTCCCTTTATTCCAACAATATCATTTAGCGTAAAGGGAATGTATATTTTTTTCCAATAATCTTCAATTTTAGATAAATCAAGAATATTATTCATCAATATATGATTCGAAGTACCTTCTTCACTTTGGATCTCTTCTAAAGAATGATCATTCAATTTCATTGAATATACATATATTTCTTTTTCAATTGGAATTTGATTGATTATATCATTAATAATACTTAATTCTGTGTTGATAAATAAGTAATTAATAAATAATTCCGATGATATTATTTTAGGAACTATATTTTGATCCAAATCTTCTACTTTTAATGTTTTATATTTCTGATATTGTGGAATTAATCTCTCTTGTAGATCTTCATTTGTAATTTTATCATATCCTCTTTGCTTAAATTCGAAAGCTGAATAGAAATTATCTTTATTCTCAATAAAAAAACAAAAAAGATCTGGTGTAAGTGAATCTCCAGAAGGTAATATTATTGATGTTTCATAAAGTGCTTTTTTAAGAGTTTTTAATTTTTTAAAACATGCTAATAGGAAATTTAGTACTTGAGTATTATAGCTTATATTCATATCTTATTTTCCAATAATAAAATTTTCATTATCAATTTCAAGTCTGGTCTTAGGGGATAAATATTTTTGAAGGTTAGAGAAAATTCTTAAAATGATATTTCCACAAGAATCTTTTTTTAAATTAATGTACATTTTATCTTTAAATATTTGAAGTGTAAAAGTTCCACCTGTATGTTCATCGATACAATCATAAAAATAGTAATCATCTTTTTTAAATAAATATAGGATAAAAATCTTAAATATATCATGATTTTTCTTTATTATATTAAAAATATTCTGTGGATCTAATTCTTTATTAAAATAAATAATGAATAAGTTTCCATTAAGATCATCCCAATTAAATCTATTTTCTTCTATCTGCTTCATTAATGTATTATAACGATCTCTTACATTATCAACAAATTTAAGATGATGTTTAAAATCCTTACCCCTATTTATAATAAATCTCCCGTCGAAATACAGATCCTCTTTTATTAGTGTATCACCAAATTCATCAAAAAATACATAATTTAAAGAGTTATAGTTTATGGGCAATCCAATTTTCTTAAAGTTTTCAAGAAAAAAATCCATAGTCTTTGTCTTTTTTGGCCATAATCTCAAACTATAATCAATAAACTCTTCAACTTTCTCAGTATTTGAAAGTTCATCTTTAATTTCTTTAGAATCTTCCATAAAAAGTTGTTTAAATTTAATACTTATACCTAAGGAATCTGTATTTTCTTTTCTTCGATATTCTTCCATTATTTCATTTGGTATATATATCTTATCTTGTAGATAACTATTACAAAATATATCTTCAATTTTAGACTTAATAATTTTTTGTGGCTCTATATTATGAATAATCCAAAATCTTGAATTACTTATATCTAAATATAAAAAATGGGTTTCTTTTCTATCATTTTTTACCTCTACATTAAAGAAATTTTCTTCTTTTGAGGGTAATAGCTTTATTTCTTTAAAGTTTCTTGAGAAACTTTCAATGGAGTCATAATTAGACTCAACAATATGTGTTTTAATATAGTTTTTAGTTTTCTCAACATCTTTATATTCATTTTTTAAAAAACCTTCAAAATATTGGACCCAATCACTCTTATATTCAAATTGATGAGATTCCATAAAAATTCCTTGATATAAAAAATTTTTCTTATTCTTTAAAATTGAAAATGTCTTTATTAATATTTATACTATTGATAATTATTAATTTTTTCAAATTCTATACAAATCTTATTAAAACATATGAAATTATGTTTAAATCCCAAAATTAAATTCTTTAAAATTTATATATTTCTTAATTTCTAATTATAATTAATAAAAGACAAAAATTATTGTTCTCTATATAGTTTTAGAATAATTCATAATGGTTTAAATGGTTAAAATTATTGGTATTTCTGGGACAACTAAATATTTGGAGAAAAAATTAAAATGTATTAAATTAGAGGAGACAGATTCCTTCAATGGAATAAAGGATATCAAAGAAAACTACTCTGAACTATTAGCTAATAAATATGTTGATGTTAAACGACAATATATTGAGCAAAAAAATCTTCTAAAAGAAGATGAAACTCTATTGAAAAATTCAATCTTAAAATTAGAAGAAGAACCAAATAAAGTTCAAAAAAGAGAAGAGAAGAATCTGAAAAAAATACAAAAATCTTACGGGAAATTAGATAAAAAAGAACATAAAGAATTAAAAAAAACAGTATCTAAGCTTAATAAGGCTAAGAAAATTATTGAGAAAAATGAAAAGGTTTATCAAGGTTCAATTGGTGAAGAGGCAGTTATAATTAAATTATGTGAATTATCTGACTCATACTATCTTCTTAATGATGTAAGATTAATATTACCAAAATCTGTATATTGGAAAAAACATAAAGAGTATGTAAGGTCTAGTCAAATTGATCATATTTTAGTTGGACCAAATGGTATATTTTTAATTGAGACAAAGAATTGGAATCCTAACACAATGATTCAAACTGATTATTTACCTCATAAACAAATTGATCGAGCGAGTCTTATTTTTTATTTATTGATAGGAAAACACTATAAGAAAAGAAAACTACCAGTTTATAATATAGTTGTTACCTTAAGAAAACTACCGAAGATACATTACGATTATGTTAACCAACTTAGTTTAAATGATTTAAATTCTTATATTTTAAATAAACAAAGATCTCTTTCTGATTTAGAAATAGAAGAAATTATTAAACGAATAAAGAAAAGTAGTGGAAAAATTAGGTTGGGTCCTATAAGTAAATCTCTTTTAAAATTATTAATAAGGGGATTTTGAATAATATCTAAGGGAAAAATACAATATAATTGATGAGTAAATAATTTAATAATTATTTATAATTTAATCTTGATTATTTAGAATTTATTAATTAAAATAGTGATTAAATTCTCTTCTAATTATATTCCTCCAATTCCCCGAATTATAATCTTGCTCATTTATTGAAATTAATTCCATTTTATTATTTTCTATTTTATATTCCATTTTTTCAAGATATCCTTCTATATATGTTGCTCCAAATAATTCAATCATTTTCTCATCGATTACCCAATCGGGATACATATATGTATTATTATAATATTCATCGTAATTTGCATTTTTAGGTTTTTTATGGGGAATCTTATTATCATCTAAGAAATTATCGATATTAACTTCCCAAGTTGAATCACAATAATCCCCATCATTTGCCCTTAATCTCATCCAATATTCAGGATCTGCTCTTAAAGGTTCATGTCTACCTTCATTTCTTTCTATAATTCTATTAATTAATATTTGTTTAAATTCATTTATATTACGTGATTTATCTTCAATATTATAAACATTATGAAAATAATTTTTATTATTTTCTAAAAAAGAGGGATCTATTTTTTTAATTAGATCTTCCACAGAGAGATTAGTATGAAAGATTATTTCCTCTGCTTGTTCAAATTTACGTCCTTTTGGATACGCTTCAATTTCTTTAACTAATTTTTTATAATCTTCTAATCTAAATAATTCATTAAGAAAAAAGTATCGTTTATAATTAATATAATTGGATGGTAAGGAGTTATATTCATCTTGGATATTTAATAATCCTAATACTTTCTTTATCTTCTTCTTTTTAAAAAAACTCTTTTTAAAATTTAAAAATTTGACTATTGGTTTTTTGTTTGAAGATTTTTTAATAAGATTTAAAATTATTCTAGATGGCTTTTGATATAACCATCCAATAAAATAGTATCGTAAAAAAAAAGTGGGTTTTTTAGAATTATGAGGAAAAGGAAATTTCCAATTATACATTATTTTTTTCAATTTATTGGAAGGATCTCCAAGAAATTGAAATATATAATAAAATATAATTAACAGTTTAATTTGGTTAATATTGAATCCAAATCGAATTATATCATTAATAATTTGATTTTTGGGTCTATTTCTTAACTGATTCACCATTCTAAGAAGTATTTGCACTCTTGGAATACTCTCTCTTAATCTTCTTGCATTAAAATCATATTTTTGTGGCTGTAAATATTTATGTATTTTTAATAATTCTTTTTTTTCTAATAAATTTAAACATAAATAACTTGTATTTACCTCATTATTTATAAGATCTTTAATATTATCAATTACCATTTGATCATCTCCGTAATTTTTAGGTATATCATATTTTTATTCAATAGTTTCAATATATTCTTTTCCTTTCTCTGTTAAATGAACATTGGGAAACCAAAGATTATCTCCATTAATTCCGGGTGCTAAATATCCTTTTAATATAAAATTCCATAATTCTTCTATAACAAAAATAAAATCACTATCTGATATAGATGTCAAATTGAATATATTTGTTCTCATTGGATCTCCCTCAATATATCCTAATTCAATAGCAATAACTTGAATACACTTATGTAGAGATGGGGTACTTATATTTTTAATTCCTCTTTTTAAAAATATATTTGCTAAATTTATAGCTTTTTCTTTATTTAATTTATTTTCCTCATTCATTTATATAACTCCTTTTAAATTAATTTTTATCTATTATGAATTTGAGAGATTTATTTCATAATTTCAAATGTCTTTTGATTGTGTTTTAAATAAAAATTCTGTAATATATATTATAATAATCTTTATTTTTAATGATTGGGATATATTTTACTCTCAAAACCGATTTTATTAAAATTCTATCTTTAATATTGAAAAAAAATAAATTATCAAAACACCTTATTATATTATGTCACTTGATAAATTTCCTGATTTAGTCGAATTACCGACCAAAGAAAAAATACTGCTTGTGGAAAATTTATGGGATAGTATTAGATCTGAAATTATTACTAATCCAATACCTAAAAGTCATGAGGAAGAATTAGATAAACGTCAAAATACTCTCAATAAAGATAATCTTTTATCACTTGAAGATCTAAAGAATCGAATTAAAAAATGAAAATACATTATACTTTAAAATTTCACCCTGATATCCAAGGAGATCTTCAAGACATTTACTCTTGGTATGAAAAAAAAATGTTTAGTCTTGGAGAAGATTTTCTTCAAGTCTTTTATTCTAGTACAAAAGTAATTGTAGAAAATCCACTTCAATATCCTAAGGTATATAGAAATTATCATTGATATTTACTTCAAAAATTTCCATATGCTCTTTATTATATTGTTGAAAATAATCTAATTATCGTAATGGGTGTCTTTCATCATTCACGTGATCCACGAATGATAAAATCTGAATTGAAAAATAGAAAAGATTGATAATCTTTTTCTATTATTAGTTATGTTATAGAAAAATTCATAAGATCAACTATTTTTAAAGATAATATTTGATGAGCTTAAAAAAAAAATCTTTTTCACTCTGTCTTTCTTTAGAATTTTTTGAAAATCGGAATAATTACTTAAAATAACATAT
>CAZGJX010000161.1:0-6650 GCA_964525635.1 uncultured archaeon | reverse complement strand
AACCATTTTTTAAAATCATCTCTAAAGTAAATTACTAAGAATGATTTATAATTGATTTTGTAGAAATATAAACTTTTTATCTATATATCAAAAGACAATGAGTTAAAATAAATCAGAAAAAAATGTGTATTTAAGGTTTTTTTAATATTTCATAACAAAATCTCTTATTAATGATTAGTTCTTATTTTCTATATAAAATGAGGTGAATGAAGTTGAGTAATTTATCTGTAATACCTTCAGTAGAAAAAGATCTGTTTAATTTCAGTAAATTTATCGATTTCGATAAAGAAAAAAAGGTTTTTTATAATAATTTCTACATTAACGATTATGATTTTGTGATTAAAATACCCCTCTTTGATGAAAAACATCATTATGATAAAATATTAATAGAAAAATTCAATTTAGCAAAATTTACATATCTACTCAGTTATGAATAAAATTACACTTTCTGTTATTTTTCACTAATAAAATTAATTGATAGTTTAGCTAGTATATGTCCCAATTAATGTCATTTATTACTAAAAATAAATCTTCTATCTATTATTTTTACTGAATCTTAAATATTTATAAAAACCTACAAATATCTATAAAAATGAAAGAATTACCACTCTCTCTTGATTTAAATCGTTCCTCTCCTTATCTTAAAATTATAGCTTATTTCATAAAATTAAAGAGATGGAAGAAGCAAAAAATAATAGAGAATTAAAATCAATGGAATAAAACTTTAGAAAAATATTTTTCTCTACCAATAAAATAATTTATAATTCCTCTTCCAACAAAAGTACTGGATAATACTTACGATCACATAACTTATTCCTTCATTACTATCAAAATAGGTATGTGTATGCTTAGAATTATGATATGTGTATGGAATCTTCTCCAATCTACTTTATGCGGGTATTCGCACAAGTCAAGGATATTGAGCCTTGTTTGAAACAGGATAGTCCCTCCTTAGAGTGGTTTTACATATATTATACGTTTAAGTATTGCGGGATATATTCCTTCAAAACTTCCGATGTAAAAATTATATCAAAACAAATGAAGTATGTTTTGAACTCAGTGATGAGCGAACAGCCTGATAACCTTAGGGCTGGTCTTTTTTAACTAAAAAGATTGATAATTAGAATAGAAATTGGTGATTTTTATAATAGTTACCAGATTTTTATAAATAATAGTAAGGTTGCTATTGAAAATATTATTATTATTCAAGTTTTTACAGTAATACAACCTGATGTGTCTTACTTTATTTTAAGATTGAGAATCCTTCTTTTATTCTTTCCATATTGGACAAAAATAATTCATTTAGAGAAAGTAATGGATTTTATAACTTGTAAGCGACATTATTTTGGAGGAATTATACTAATAGTATTAGTCTTATTGCTTTTTTTTTCAAATTTGTCCTTATTAATATTAATTTCTATATTTATAATTTCTTCATTTGTTCCATTCATAGTATTAACTCTATTTTTTAAAAATAAAGAAATGTCCATTAGAAATTCCATGAAGATTTTTTTTGGAGTTCTTCTTATTGGAATGGGATCAATCACAACCTATGATATATTAATCTTATACATTGAATCTCCCCTGTCAAATGGATTTATATTAGATTTTATGAATGTAATTTTACCTATTCTATTTATTATCGGAACATTGCTAATTTTCGAAAGTTTCTATAAAAAATAATAGAAAAAAAAAGACTCCTTTTAATTGTAATTTTTAATAAATCATAAACAGGTTCGTTTATTCTGAATTCTCATGGTTTTATTTTTAGATTTGTATGAATATCCAGATTTTTAGCTATGGTTATTTATTTCATTTGTTCAAATAAATTTTGAAATTCTTTCTTTATAGCAGTTAATCCTAAATTTTCTAATAATTGGATTGATTTTTCATTCAATGAATAAAAAGAGCGGGGCTCAGTTCGCTTATATTCACTTCTTTTCTCATTCTTAATAAATTTTTGTTCTTTTAGAATACTTAAGTGATAATTCAAGTTATTATCTGGGATTGATGGTAGTAATTTTTTCAGATTGCTAAACGATAATGATTTTTCACTAGCTAATAATGTTAGAAGAATTTTATACCGAGTTTTTTCAGAAATTATTTCCAAGTCTTTTCTCATATTTTCATATTTTTTAGTCATTTTCAAATAAGCTCACCCCTATCATTTTAAAGGAATTTTCCATTTATTCTTATATTAAATATGTTTTACTGAATATTTAAATATAACTCAAAATAAATCGAGTCAATCATTATTGATATATAATTCTTTATAGAATAAATGAATAATTTAGTTATTTTATACAAGTCAAGGAGAAAAAAATGGAAATATCACATGATAGTGCTTGGGATCAATTTCTAGATGAATTTATTAGCGTATTTTCCGTCTATGAATTAAAAAAATACAAAATTTTTATTTGTGGATCCTATGATGAAGATAGTTTTATAATTTTACAAGAAGTTCAAAAAATAGTAAACAACAAGGAAAATACTATAGCATTTTTCGAAAAGGAGTTTAGGAGAACTCATATCGAAAATTTAATATTGAAATTTGATTTAATCGCTAAATTCTCTGATGAAATTATTATGATTATTGATCATGATAAAGGAGGACATATGATAGAAATAGGAATTATTCTTTCATATCCAGAATTCCTCAGAAAAGCTAAAGTTTTTGTTTTACGAGATGCTGATATAACTCATGTTTTGAAAAGAGGAGGTCTTTTGACACCCTTTTTTGAAGAAAGTAAAAACTTATTCTATTTTGATAAAAATGAGAGATTATACTCAAAAGTTAAAGATCTATATGAAATAGAATAGTTGATTTAAGTGATAGAAATATTATAAGTAATCAATATGAAAAAAAAATAAAATTAATTAATTCTTTCTATGAATTGAGAATATTCATTGTTCTTAAATGCTAATTCAATTGTATCTTTTTCATCTGATCTTACAATGATTTTAAGATATTCATCTAATTTGATCTTATCCTTTGTTTTCTTGAGATAATATATTGTTGAAATAGCAATTAATAAACCTAAAATTGCAAAACCCATTACGTAAGAAGAAATAAAGTAAATAATAAGAGTTGCTGCTATTAGACCGGATAGAATAGAAAATAAGATAGAAATACCATATTTAGTTGTAATACCTGTCTTCAAATTCATTTTTCTCTGACAAGAAATACATATTGGTAAGGAAAAATGATACATATTTCTATAAGATTTGTCGCTTATAGAACTTCCTTGTAACTTCTTATTGAACTTAGACTCAGTTGTTTGTCCACAAATTAAACACATTTTTGGAAATAAAATTTCATTTGGTTCTTCTATTTCAATTGTTTTTAAATTATTTTCACTTTTAAATTGGTCATGTTTTTCCATATTAAAATCCCCTCCCACACTGAACACAGAATAAATTATCTTGTTCATTTTTTGATCCACAATCTTTACAAAATTTCATCCCTGAATATTCAGTTTTTGGTTCTACTGCACCTTGATCAGATTCTGATAAAATTTTTTCTCCACATTTAACACAGAATTTATATTCATTACCATTCACTTGTCCACATTTCATACATTTTTGTGTTATACCAACATTATTTGTTTTTAATGGTTGATCTCCAACTTCCTTTATAGTATTGATAAGAACATTTTTAATTTGAGTGTTATAAGGTTCAGGTACCCCCATCAATAAAGCTTTCGTCATGAGATCTATTGAGACCATTAATCCTCCTTTTTTTATAGATTCAAGAGCCATATTTGCAACGATTATCGCCTTTTTACCT
Organism: uncultured archaeon; assembly: GCA_964525635.1. Lineage (GTDB taxonomy): Archaea > Asgardarchaeota > Lokiarchaeia > Sigyniarchaeales > SOKP01 > JAFGOA01. The sequence continues at coordinate 2,863 of CAZGJX010000161.1, read as the reverse complement.
TCTGGTGTGTATATGCTATGAGGAACAGGTAATCTATTTGTAAGAAAATTTATTAAATCAGTCTTTGTTTTAGTTAAATTAGAATTACCTATACTTGGTTTTTGAAGATAAGAATAAGCAGGGTGATATCTTTGATATGATATTTCGACTTTTTCTTTACGTAATGCATTGAATTTTTCTATATTAGATTGAATTTTAAAGTTCTTTTTAAATTTAGTTTTTACATTGGATTTTTTATATTTTTTATAAGAAAAATAGACCTTACCAGAAGAAATACCTACAACACCTAAAACAACTATTCCTGAATAATTTAATATTACAGTAGTTACTGAACTTCTTGGATTATTTGGATCTACACCCCACTCAATTTCCATACCATCTGAAAATCCATCGCCATCTGTATCAGGATTTAGAACATTTGTATGGTAGATATTCACTTCATTTCCATCTAATAATCCATCATTATCCGTATCACTATCTTGTGGATTTGAGTTATATAAAAATTCCATATAATTACTCAATCCATCATTGTCATTATCTAATAAAGCATCATCAATGGTATAGTCTAAACCATTATAATATTCATATCCATCATACATCCCATCACCATCAGTATCATTATTATTTGCCTCGGTACCTATATCAAATTCAATTATATTCATTAGTCCATCTCCATCATAATCATCATTAGCATCGTTTATCATATAGTCTAAATAATTATAAAATTCATATCCATCTGACATACCATCACCATCAGTATCATTATTATTTGCCTCGGTACCTATATCAAATTCAATTATATTCATTAGTCCATCTCCATCATAATCATCAATTGCATCATTTACTGTATAATTTAAATCATTATCATATTCATATCCATCTGACATTTCATCAGCATCAGTATCACTTTGAAGAGGATTTGTGAATGTTATTTGAATTTCAAATCCATCCTCTAAACCATCAGAATCTGTATCTGCATTGGTTCCACTAGTATGATAAATTAGAATTTCATCACCATCAGATAATCCATCACCATCAGTATCATTGATAAGAGGATCTGTCTCTCCATGAAACTCTATAGCATCATCTAAACCATCAGAATCAGTATCATTCATTCTTGGATCCAATTGATTATTTAGTTCAGTTAGATCATCAATAGTATCACCATCATAATCATTTATATGCAAATTTTCTAATTCTATAATACTTGTTCCTTGAATTCTTGCATTGATCCCATAACTTGTTATATTGTTTGAATTTCCAAGATTTTCAGAACCAGAATATATCTCGAAACCTGTATTAGAGATCGCATAATCTGTTAAATCAACTTCTTTATAAACTATATCTGTTGCATTCAATTCACACATCATCAATGTTAAATTTAGTATCTGACCAACACCAGATAATTGAAAATAATAATTCAATTGATTTCCTACAGTACTAAATGAAACTGATGCAAAATTAGTCTCTAAAATAGCTTGACCAGAAATTCCATCATATTCGTGGGGATGATGAGTATATCCCAAATCTGAAGATCTCGATACTGTTGTAGAATAGGAATAATCATATTGTTCTTCCATTGAAATCGCTCCATCTCCATTAGAATCAGTTGCCAAATCAATTGACCTTAAAAAATTATAAGTAAAACAACCATTTTGTCTTTCTGAATCTTCTAAACTAAATTCATCATCTTGGCATGCTGATATTATATATCTATCCGCAGATTGAGTTTCAGGGATAAATCCTCCACTATGACATGAATCCAAAATTACAAATTTCTGATCACAATTCATAGCATCTAATTTTGAATCTAATAGCGAATCAAGATAGTAATTACTAGGAGTGCTAGGTATTGAATCATATGAACATAAATAATGGGTTCCATCAATTGTTATTATTTCATATTGATCGATAGCAAATCCCCAAGCTATATTACTATCATCTGTATATAAATTAACTGTTAAAGTGTTATCACTAAGTAGCGGTATCCACCCAGACCATACATCTGAATACGATCCTGTAAATTCTTGATAATAAGGCCAAGGATATGAATGAAGATCAGAATCACCAATAAAAATAAAATCATAACCATATTCTACACTTATCTGAGTAAAGTGTACTCTCATATACGCCGCATTTGGATGTGTTATATCCCAGTAGAGATCAACATTATTTGAGTATGGATGAGGAGAATTAATTGAATTAGAATAGGGACCAGATACCTGACCTTCGCCTCCATGTCCGGAATAGTAAAAGAAAAATACATCATCTGGAGTGATTTGAGCCGTTATTGTATCAAAGGCAGAACTAATAGCATTCTTAGTTGCTGCTGAGTCTTGGAGAAGAATTATATTTTCAGCCTTAAAATTATAATCATTGATCAACATTGAATATATATCTCGAGCATCATCATCACAATAGGATAGATCATTAGCTGTACCAGGATAATTAGAAATTCCAGCGATTATAGCATACCCATTTCTTGCATTTAGATCAGAAGGTAATTTTAAATCTAAACTATTTTTTATATTTAAATCAGAAGATACCTTTAAATCTAAACCTAATTTATTTTTACCTGAATCTTCCTCTATACTAATATTATGGGAAATAGAATATGAATCTATTTTTGCTGCAAAGCTAAAATTTTTTAACGAGGAAATAGGAAGTAGCAAAAAAGAACAAATTAATAGTAAATGAAATAAACTAATCCTTGATTTTCGCATTTTTATCATTTTTTTAAAAAAAAGTATAATTTTTTTTTATATATTTTATGATAATTATTCTTTTTTTTTATTTATAAATGTATTAGGGAAAATATTGAATATTGATCCTTTATAAAAAAAATAAAAGATTTTTTACCGAA
>CAZGJX010000160.1:0-6654 GCA_964525635.1 uncultured archaeon | reverse complement strand
TTATTAAATGATTTAGACTAATTTTTTACAAAATTCATTTAATTAAAAAATCGAACCCTGAATATTATACAGCATATAGTATTTTTTTTCATCTTTACCTCACCTCCTCTAGATCTTTATCTATATCAATCTCAAATATAAAGCTTATTCATCAAATAAAACTCAATCCAATTGAGAGATATATGAACCAAAACTTCTCTAGAAAGACATTGGGAATAAATTTTTAAGAGATTGATCCATATCAAGAAAATTTACTAACTATTCCATACTAAAACTACTATCAAAAAAAAAAGAAGTCGAGTGCTAAGAATTTTTGGACATATAAAAAGTTGGAATTTATGCTTGTCTTGGTATCTCATCTCTTCAAAATTAAAAAAAGAAAAAATAGTAAGATATCTATTTGATTTAATAAAAAATGGTTATATTGAATGTAAATTTGATAAGGATAATTCTAAATTTTATATATTAACATAAAAACCTCATTTTAAGTTGTGATAATTATTTAATTATTCTAATAGATAAGATGTAGCTTATTTTTTCTTAAGAAATAGTTATCCTAATTTTATTATTCTTTCAAAATACTTAAATGAAATTTCAGACTATAGAGAAATAAATACCTTTTAAATTAGACGAAAATGGCGAAAGATAAACGTATTAATGAAAAATATAATATAAAAACAGGTTTCTTTGAAGATGGACTTCCATATGGACGAATGGGTAATAAAAAAAATATTCTAGTTTATATTGAAGCATTAACATTTAGAAATGAACCCCCCTCAGGCTTTATTTTTAAAAGACTTTGTAGAAAATCAAAATTATTAATGGAAGAATATACTATCTTTATTATAGGACGTAAATCAAATATACCAGAAGATTATAAAATAGATGATATGGCGAATGACTATGCAAAACTAATTAGAAGAGAATTTAAAGGACCTGTTGATATAATGGGAGTTTCAACAGGTGGTCAAATTGCTCATTATATAGCAGCAGATCACCCGGATGTAGTTCGAAAATTGGTCATTATATCTGCTGCTTATCGATTAAGTGAAAAAGGAGCTGAAATCGAGGGAAGATCTGCTAAATCTTTCATGCAAGGCAAATATGGGAGGTCGTTAGCTATAATGATGGAATTAGTATTTGCTCCTGGTTTAAAAAGAAGTATTATTAAATTTTTTATACGTTTATTGGGTAAAAGGATACTGGGGAAAATTGAATATCCAAATGATTTCTTATTAGAAGTTAAGGCTGATCGAGAGATGAATTTCAAAGAAAGACTAAAAGAAATTAAAGCTCCAACATTGGTAATCAGTGGGGTTCTAGATATTTGCTATACAGCAAATGATGTTCGCACAACTGCTGAAGGAATTCCTAATGCTGAATTAATACTTTATAAAGGATATGGACATAATCTTGCGGGATACACAAATAAAGTACATAAGGATATAATAGCATTTCTAAAAAAATAATTTAGAAAATCAACCCAAATCTTATTTTTAGGATAAAAATGAAAAGAAATTAAGTAATTGGAGTTATACTTTCGGATATTAATCCATTTTCTAATATTAAAATACATTTTATAAATTCATTTGTCTTAATATGTATTAATATTGAATTTGAACTACAAATAACTTTTATTTTTTCATAACTCTGATTTTTATCTATGATCTTTAGCATCTTAATTATCACCTATAGTATTCTCTAATCTAAAAATAAATATATTGATATTTAAACATTCTTTAGACCAATTTTTTTTTTAATAAATTAAAATTAAAAAAATTATTAGTATTTTTATAAAATCTAATAATATAATAGTAGAGAAATAAAGAGGATCCAAACAATAAAGGATATATTAATAGAAAAGAGCTTATTTATTTAATTAATTCCCATTATCTTTAAAGTTCCAATAATTATCGTAAAAATAAGTGCAATCGTTAATGTAATAGAAATTTGTATAAAAGTTAAGATTCTAAATCTTTTTGTTTTATTAGGGAAACTTAAAATTAAAAATGTTAAAAATAAATCTACAATAATAAGACAAAGCATTATAGATTCTATAGCTATTAAAAATAGGGGTATTTTCGACGAATTTAGTAAAATGGGTAAGGTTTCAAATAAATTTGAAAGTAATAAAACAGAAAGTACAAATATAGAGACAGAGAAACTTATTAATTTATCTTTAGTTAGAATCTTTATATAGGGTACTTCTAAATCTTCAATAGTATTTTTTATTATTTCTAATTCTGATAAATTTTCTTTTTGATCCTGAATAGCATCACAAATGTGGGCTTTTATTGTTTTTATTCTATCTTCAATTTCTTTTTTAGGATGTCCTTTAAGTGATTTCTTTATTTTTTTTAGATATCTTTCAATTAAAATTTCACTTTCATCATTCATTTTTTTATTCCTCTTTAATAATAAATTTGTTTATATTTTTGCTAAAACGAATCCATTCATTTTTCAATTTTGCAAGTATTTTTTTACCTTTTACAGTAATTTTAAAGAATTTTCTAGGATGATTATCTTTAGTTTTCCAGATAGAATCGATTAAATCAAATTTTTCTAATCTTCGAAGTATAGGATATATGGTATTACTTTCTACCTTAATATTTTCTTTTTTCAAATTTTTAATAAGTTCATAACCATATGTTTTTACTCCTTTTTTATCAATGTGTGATAATATAGCAAGTTCTAATATCCCTTTTCTCAATTGATTTAACCAATTTTCAATGATTTGATCAAAAGTTTTTTCTATATGGATTTTTAATATCACTTTTAAATAGTGTGTTTAATAACATTATTGTGTTATGCACACTATTTAAATCTTATGTAATTTAAGATTAATTTTTCACATTTCTGTTAAATATCAAATTAAATCAATTTGAAAAATAAAAAAAAATAGTGTACCATTTGATAATAGTACACAGTTATTACAATTTTTGCTATTTTATTGAGGAAATACCTAACCTATTCCTACATAGTACTGAGCAATAAGTAAAGCATCTATAATATCAATTAAACCATCTTCATTCCAATCAGCAACTTCTAGATCAATTACTACATCAAATCCTACGTAATATTGAGCAATAAGTAAAGCATCTATAATGTCGACTACACCATCACTGTTCACATCACCTATTAAAGTTGGAATTGGGCTGAGAAATATTGTATCAATGTTTTCAGCATTAATGTTTGATGGATCCTGTCTATATCCTACTTTGATAACATTATTTATTTTACATACAAGTTCATTTGAAATTAAAGTCGTATGAATTCCTTCTATATTTACATTATCAATATATATATCATTGATATCTTTTCCCATATTAAATTGGAGTCTTGCATTAATATCTGAATCTTCACCCATAATAAAATTAAATTCATAACGAGTCATTTCGGTTGATAGACTAAAAGTATTACCACCATAGAATGTATAATCTCCTCCATCCTCGCCTACTGAAACAACAATATTACGGTTAGCTTCAGCACGAGCATCAAAACTCACAGTATATTCAAAATCTCTCTCAATTGCTAATCCTCCTTGCACGAGTTGTATATCCCATTCATTTTCTCCTCCACTTGAAATGTCTACAACAAGCTCATCATTAATTACATTAAAAGTTGCAATAGGACTCCAATATTGTGATGTAGACCATAAGTTTAAACCATCTGAAAAATCTCCATTTGAAAAATCTGCACTTGTAATTATTTGTCCATTTAAGGGAAGTTCTGGTGTGTTAAAGAACGCTAGTCCTAATTCATCTGTAATAGTTTTCATTGTTCCTTTAAAAGCTCCACTCCATTCGACAATAACTTCTGAGTTACTTAATGCTATTCCATTTTCATCCTTTACTAAAATCTGTGCGGTACCAAGATAATGTTCCTCTTGTGGGGAATTATACATTAAGTATATTTCATCACTATAACACCAAGTATTATATGGGGCTTCAATTTTATCACGAATAAATCGTCCAATTTCAGTTAAATATTGATCATCTTTCCAAAATCCAGCAATTAGATATTGATTTGGTATCAATGCAGATAAAGGTTCATTTTTTATATTAAAACTCCAATCTATCCAACCTATCCCTCTAGCTTCCCAAAAATCAATCCATTGATTGGCATAATCCCAATTTATATCAGGATTTTCTTCCCAATTCCAATGTCCAGGACTCCATTCATCTGCAATAATTGGAAAATCTCTTCTGAGGGCAAAGTCAATATTATTCTGAAGATTTATATCATGAGCAGTTGTATATACATGAAAAGTATATACAATATTTTCACCTTCTACAGGATTGTTAACTATTTTATTAGGCTCTTGACACCAAGTAGGAGTTCCCACTAGAATTAGATTATTATCATCATCAGGATCTAATTCCCTTATAGTGGGTATAATTTGTTCTGCAAAATTTTTTGCTGTCGTCCAATTGACACCTGGTTTTTCATTTACAATTCCAATAGGCTCATTTAAAACTTCAAAAATAACATTTTCATAGTCACCATACAATGGAACATAATGTCTAAAAAAATCTTTTGCTTCATCTACATAATTGAGCAGCTCAGAAGTATTAGCATGTTGGTGAAATCCAATTATTACATATATTCCCGCATCAATACAATCTTCTACAATTTGTTCAGTAATATGATCAATAACTGGTCTCATTTCAAGATTCTCCCAAGCAATCCCTTCACTGATGTATGTAGTTAATCGAACAATATTAGCACCATAATAATATGCGAGATTAGGAGCAGTATAATCAGGTATCCAAGGTAACCATTGAGGTCCGTGTGATGCAAATCCTCTAAATTGAACGGGTTGACCATCTTGTCCAATTATTTTATTTCCATCAACATTTAGGTTACCATGAATCAAAACAGGTTTAACGTATCCATCGGGAGCTTCAGGAGGAGGACCAAAATCAATTACAAAATCAGAATCAGATATAGGATCTGTTGGGGGATTTGATGTCGATACTATATATAAATAATCAAAAGCAAGGGTTCCATTAATAACATCATCAAATACAAGTTTTATTCGTTTTTCCCCAGAGGATATATATATATAGGAGGAGTTTCAATATCTTGCCACCATGTTTCTTTATTTCCTGTTGCAGGTGCTTCAATATTATCTATCATTGGGAAATCATTAATTTCAATATGAAGAATAGAATCATTTTCACCTGTAATACGAATTATGAATTTATAGTTATCAGAAACCCTAAAATTTACATTCCATTCTAACCATTCTCCCTCTTCTATATTTGATACTTTATAACTTGGAGCTAAGACATAATCGATACTATTTTTGTAATAATAAAAATTTTGACTAATATCAGCATCACCTTCTTTATAAAAACCAGCTAATGGATCATCATTTCCAGGAGTAGAATCATAGCAATCATCATAATCTTCTGCTTGAAGTAAAATTGCATTATCTTGTTGAGGGATTGGAATAAATGATGGTATTATTGGTTCAGCAGAGATAATAGGTTTAGGATTAACATCAAGCATAGTTGTTGTATCATTAAAAGTAGTAAAAATACAGCTTGATACAATTAAAATGCTAAATAAATAAGCAAATTTTCTTATTGAATTTAATTGCTTTTTCATAGTTTTTCAGATTCTCCTTTCAAAAAAATAAATTTTTTATTAAAGTTATTTCTATATAGATAGATATAATTTGATCAATCTAATAGTTAGCTTTATAAATAATTTTCGAAATTATTAATTTCTTCCAAAGAATTTGTGGTAAATTAATTTGTTTTTTGTAAAGAAAGTTTGGAGTTGATCCATTTTTGAGAGTTTTTTAGGTAACTTAAGATTTTTTTTTACTTTAAATTAAGTTGCCCTTTTTTTTAGCTAATAAAGTAATTTTATTAAGAATTATAAGGAAAAATAATAATATTTTATTTTTTGGTTATTCTAATTGATATTTTTGATTCATTTAATAATAAAAATTATAAAAGTCTTATGGATTAGATCAATGAATCTAATCATAATAGTAGATTATTAATTATTAATCAGTCGGAAATATCAAATATATACATAAACATCATTCCAATAAAAAAGAACTTAAAATAATTTATTATCTTGAGATTTTATTTCTATTCATTTTCTATTTCTTGTTCTATTTGTTTTATCTTATCCACTAATTCCTTATTTTTATCAAAATCTTTTTGATCTACTTGATTTTGAATATTAGTAATAACAGCATCATACATATCAGCTAATTCATTTATTTTTCCTTTTCTCTTTTTATTTCTTACTTTTCTTTCTCTAATTTTATTACTGATAACTTTAATATCTTTTAAGGCTAATTTTAGATCTATATTTGATTTTATTGTATACATCTCTTTTTTAGTTAAACATTTAAGAAATTCCTTTATAATATCCCTGAGTATTAGATCAACTCTCTTATAATAAGGATGTTCAAACAGATAGGAACTTTTCTCCATTAGAAATTGGGCAAAATCAACTAATCTCATATACAATACATCTCAAGACATTCAATATTAAAGAAAAAAGTTATTATATTAAAATATATACTTTAGAAATGTTAATTCTCATACTAAATTAAAAAAAGTTTTTTTATAATAAGGGTAAGTCATAGTTTCCAAAAATGATGATAAATCTGGACAGTATTTAAACGGA
>CAZGJX010000159.1:0-6725 GCA_964525635.1 uncultured archaeon | reverse complement strand
TAATTCTATCTTCTGAAATTGAAAAACTGCAAATAGGACCATCCATCATCTCAATTGCATAAGTTCCATCTTTCTTTTTACTAATCCAAATATCTGAAAAATGTTCTAAAATTGAAATTAAAACAAAAGATACTTTAGCTTGGACTGTCTCATCCTCTTCTATACTTGTATCAGGTTTTGAAGATGGTTCATCTATTGGGCCTGCTTTTACTATAGGAGCCGCCAATCTTGGTTTTGCAGCTTCTGGCTTAGGTGAAGGCTTTACTTCTTTCTTAATAACAGGTATTTCCTTTTTTTTTACCACTGATGTATCTGGTGCTTGTAAATCAAATGTAACAATAAAATTATCTAATTTTTTTAATTTTTTATTTAAAATATTCTGCAATTCTTCATTTAATTCTGTATCGTGAGGTACTCTAGTAACTTTACGAGCATCAATTTCCTTGATCTCTTTAATGTCTCGTCCTATAATACTTTTTCCAACACTATAACCATGACCTTTTAAAGATTCTGCTTGCCTGAGTGCGGTTCTTCGAGCAACTAATCCTTGTTTTGATCCATGCCATAAATATAAGGACATATTTAATTCATCAAGAATAATAATCGAACGGTCTGGTTTAAGTTGATCTGTGTTCCAATCAATTGGTTCGACTACTCCACCCTCTAAAACATTAAACATCACAGCGTAATTAACCATAGTTCATATCAATTTTTCTATTTATATTTCAAATTATACATAATTTTTATAAATTTAATATAAGATTGGAATAATTTAAAAATTAAGTTTTCAAAATAATTAAAAAGATATTATCAGAATTTTAAAAATTAAATAATAAATGATAGAATCATATGTTATTATATATTTCAGAGGATATAGTCTATATTTTATAAATATAATCATATCTAAAGTAAAAAAATATTAATTTTCTCTTTTGTTATAAATTATTTATCCTTTTGAGTTTTCAATTTCATTTATTATGCATCTTATAATATCTCTTCTGTTAATTGTTCATATTCATTTTCATAATCAAATAAATTTTTAAAGAAATTCTTAACTGCTCTTCTGAAGAAATATATCCCTTGACTTTTTCCATATTTTTCTAAATAGTGATCTTTACTATTATTTCCAAAACAAAAAACATATATCCATTCTAATGTTTTTCCTCTACTCTTCCATTTTATTGTCATTATTTTCCTATATTTTTTAACTAAATTTATTTTATTCAATCCGAATTTTTTTCTTAAAATAGGATTTAAACAGCTACTAGCACTAATATTCGTTTTTGGATTTAATCCTAAAAAATGACATATTTGAAGGTTGATTTTATCTTTAATAAACCACTCAATCCATTCATTCTTTGAATAACCCAGAATGTTATCTTTATTATGAAAACCTTTAACAATATGTTTAAAGTTTTTCCAATCAAAATCAGTTCTTTTTAATAGTTGTTTAAGCTCTGAAAATGATAATCCTTCACATATATGTTTAAATATTTTTGAATTGGTAAAACTTTGTCCCCATGAATCTGAAGTATATCCAAAAATTGGAGCTAATTCAAAACCTTTTATATTTTGATAATTATTTAGTAATTTTCTTATAATAGGATTCCAAAATCTAATTCTTGCTTTTTTAAATCCTCCAAATATCTCATGAATTTTAGATTTTAATTGTGACCTTATTAGATTCAGATTATATTTTGTATTTAAAATTGTTGTGATTTCTTTTCCATTACATCCATTCATGATTGTGAATATGATATCATATAATGGTAATGATATGTAATATATTCCTCCTCCACTTTTAATCATATTTAGTCCATTTGGCCATAATGTACCAAATTTTATTTTATCACAAATTCTATATTTATAATTTCTAATATTCCATAGTTCTCTTTTTGGACATGTATCATATACTCTATGCACTTCTATAATCTCTAAATCAATATATTTTTCAAGTAAAAAATCAACAATTTTATAATAATATTCATCTTTTTTCCTTACATCTAATTCATCATAATTATAAATTAATTCTTTTATGTATTGAATATCATTTTTATCAGTAGAAGTAGATAATATTAGCTCAATTGCATAAAGTATTACTTTTTCTACATATCTTATAACCTTTTTAATATCATAATTATTATTTCTAAAACTCTCTAAAGCATCTTTAATATGTTCAATAAATCTTTCGCTTTTGGTTTTATATGTTCTTCCTAAGTATAATTTATTAGCTAAATTAGGATATAGTTGATTTGGGAGTTTACATGTTATTTTATAAATAATACCTTCCCAAGAGCTGAATCTTTTATTACCTTCAAAACCCTTTTTTATAATGTCAAAGTCTAAATCTCCTTTTTTAAGAAAGTATTGACCATCAATCATCAATTGAATTAAATTTTTTTCTTCTATATATTTTGGAAACTCTTCACTATCAATTATATTATCAAGTTCATTAATTTTAAATAATAATGCTTTAGTCTGAATTTCATTTAATTTATTCTGCGTAATAAATGATGTACAATATTTAAGAAAGATATTTTTTTTTCTTGCTTTATTTATCAATTTTAAGCCTATATCTTTAACAAATTCTATATCTTTTAATCCTTCTCCTTCATCATTTATATTCATTATCTTCATTAGAAATAATTGTGGCTATGCTATATAAATAAAAACTCTGGATTAATTTATTAATTCTAAGTATTGATTAAAAATAAGGGAAATTTATTTGAAGAATAGAATAAAATAAATTGATAACATAATTCATAATAAAAAATCTAGTAAATGAAATTTAATGATAAATTTCATAATTATATAAGAATTAAATTAATTGAATCAACAAAAAAAAATGAATTGTAATGGATAAGAAACAACTAAAAATAACAATTCCAAAGGGAAGTCTACAAGATGCTATAGTTTCCTTATTTAAAAAAGCAGGACTAAAACTACATTTTTCATCAAGTCGAGATTATAGACCTTCTATAAATGATCCTGAATTATATATTAAATTATTAAGGCCACAAGAAATTCCTTCCTATTTAATAGGAGAAGATGAATTTGATATAGGTATATCCGGTATTGATTGGGTAAATGAGACAAATGCTGATGTTGAGGTGTTAGTTGATCTTGAAATTGGAAATGTAAAAATTGTATTATGTGTACCCAATACATGGGAAGATATCAATTCTCTTGATGATATATTAAAAAAATGTCACAAAGAAAATAGGATTTTAAGAATTTCAACAGAATATTTAACACTCTCTTTAAATTATTTGAAAAATAATAATGTTTATAAAGAATATTATGGAGATAAGGCTCCCATAGTTATTACTCCTTGGAAAACATGGGGTAAGAATGATAAAATTAAAATATTTCTATCATTTGGAGCCACAGAAGCAAAACCTCCAGAAGAAGTTGATGTAATTATTGATAATACTCAAACCGGTTCTACATTAAGAGCAAATAATTTAAAAATAGTTGAAGTCCTTGATACTTCTACGGCAGTCTTAATAGCAAATAAGAATGCATTGGAAGATGAGTGGAAATGTGAAAAAATAAAGGATCTTAAAGTTCTTCTCATGGGGGTTATTGAAGCATCAAAGAAACTACACATATTTTTAAATGTAAAAAAAGACAATTTAGATAAAATTTTATCTATTCTTCCTGCTTTAAAACGTCCAACCATATCAAATCTTGCTGGAGAAGGAACTGAAGAATGGTGTGCAATTAACACAATAATAAAGAAAGACGATTTCATAAATTTAATTCCCACTTTGAGAAAGTATGCTCAAGGTCTTGTTGTTCATGAACCAAGACAAATATTACCTTTTGAAAAAATAAAATAATTTAGAGGTTGTCTTATTGGATGATTTAAGGTTAATCTATTCAAACGATATTAATCAAAAAACTATAGAAGAAGTAATACCAAGAAATATTACTCAAATTAAGGAAATAGAAAGCGATGTCAGGAAAATTATTGATGATGTTAAAAATAATGGAGATACCGCAATTATAAAATATACAAAAGAATTTGATAAAATTCAACTAGAAAAAAAAGATATAAAAGTAAATAAAGCAGAAATTCAAGACTCATATGAATCTATTGATGATAAATTATTATCTGCTTTAAAATTCGCTAAAGAAAATTTAATTAAATTTCATAAAGCTCAGTTAAAAGATGAATGGTATATTGATATTGCTAATGGAGTAAAAGCAGGTCAAATTTATCGCCCTATTGAATCAATAGGAATTTATATACCTGGAGGAAAAGCAATTTATCCAAGTACGGTCTTAATGGCCGCAACTCCCGCTTATGTTGCTGGTGTTGAAAAAGTAATTGTCTGTTCACCTCCACAAAAAAATGGAAAGATAGCTCCAGAAGTTTTAGTAGCAGCAAATGAATTTAATATAAAAGATATTTATAAGGTGGGTGGAGTTCAAGCTATTGCTGCTATGGCATATGGAACAGACACAATTCCAGCTGTTCAAAAGGTTGTGGGTCCAGGAAATAAATGGGTAAATGCTGCTAAACAAATTTTATCAAATATAATTGCAATAGATAATCCAGCAGGACCTTCTGATATCTTAATTATAGCAGATGACTCTATAGATTATAACTATGTAATTTTAGATTTTATATCTCAGATTGAACATGATCCGGATAATATAGGTATAATTATAACAATTTCAGATAGTTTAATTGACAATATAAAAAATAATTTGGATTCATATATTGAAAAATCTGAAAGAAAAGAAATTATTAAATCCGCTTTAAAGAACTCTTTATTAATTAAAGCAACCAATATTGAGGAATGTATTAGGATTTCAAATTTGATTGCTCCAGAACACCTTGAAATCTTAATTAAAAATCCAAAGGAAATTTTATCCAAAATTATAAATGCAGGAGCAATTTTTTTAGGTCCTTATTCACCTGTACCATTAGGTGATTATTCTGCTGGAACTAATCATATTTTACCGACTGGAGGATATGCGAAAACTTACTCTGGTTTAAATACTTATGATTTCTTAAAAATGATTGATGTATTAGAATGTACACAACAAGGATTAATAAATTTAGGTGATTCTGCCATGATTATTGCTGAATTCGAAAAATTGAATGCTCATAGGGATGCAATTAAATACAGATTAAAAAAAAAAAAATAAAAAATATTTAATATATTATTTATTGTTATCATTCATTTAATTTTGTAGATTCTCAGTTAATTCTAATTAAGATTAATAATTTGATTATATATGGATATAAATCAATTAATAAGATCACACTTAAGAAAGTTTGATGAGTATATACCTGGAGAACAACCATCTGAAGGGGGATGGATTAAATTAAACGCTAATGAGAATCCATACCCTCCAATAGATGAGATATTGGAAGACATAAAAAAAAGTATTGATGAAAGAGTTCGATTATATCCCGATCCATTAGCAAAAAAGTTAAAATATAAGATTATTAATCAACTTTTAAAAAAAAATGATCCTCCATCTACTATTGAATCTTATTTTATAGGAAATGGGACTGATGAAGTATTAGAAGTTATATTTAAGGTTTTTATTGATGTAGGAGATGAAGTGGTTTTTTTTGATCCTTCTTATGGGATGTATGAAACTTTAACAGATTTATTTGGAGCAAATTCCATTGAAATCAAACTTAACAGCGATTTTTCTTTACCTGAATCAATTTTAGATATAAAAGGAAAATTATTGTTTATATGTTCACCTAACAATCCAACGGGTAACTCTTTTGAGAATTCAGCTATATTAAAAATATGTAAAGCATTTTCTGGAATTGTAGTGGTAGATGAAACATATTGTGATTTTACTGACAAAACAACAATACCTTTGTTAAAAAAAGTTGAAAATTTAATTATAACACGGACATTTTCCAAGAGTTTCTCTTTAGCATCACTTAGAGTAGGATATGCAATATCAAATCCTCTGATAATTCAAAAAATGAATCAAGTTAAATTACCATATAATGTAAATTATCTATCTCAAGTTGCAGCTATCTCATGTATAGAAAACATGAGTAAAGTTTTTGAAAGAAATAAGAAGATAATTGCTGAAAGGAAAAGATTAAGTGATATAATAGACAAATATGATGATATTAATGTTTTACCTTCAGATGCGAATTTTATTTTAGTTAAATTTAAAGATAAATCTAAAGCAATTAAATTATTTGAAGAAATGAAGAAATCAAAAATATTAATTCGTTATTTTAATAAATCTAGCTTAAATAAATATGTTAGAATATCTATTGGCACAGAAGATCAAAATAATATTTTATTAGAAGCAATAGATAAAATTGTCAATAATTTTTTCAAAAACTAACTTAAAGTATATATTGGTTTTAATCTTAATTTAAAAATAAAAATCTATCAATAGAGTTGTTCAAATATTTCAATCTTTTTTTCTAAAGATGCAATAAAATGTCATAATTGTGGTTATACTATGTCAAGACCATATCCACAAGATCATTTATGCCCAAGATGCAAAAAATACGTTCCAGAATTAGTCAAAAAACAGAGTATAGAAAAAGGTCCTGATCTCAAACCTAAAGAATTTAAAACAAAAAAAACTGTACTTCCTTCTAAATTAAAGGGGAAAGTAAAAGTAAAAAATAATACACAAGAATTAAAAATTGAAGGGGATAAAATAGAACTGAAAAAAGGAGAGTTTGTAAAACTTATAGGGATTACTTCTGTTAATAGAAC
>CAZGJX010000158.1:0-6756 GCA_964525635.1 uncultured archaeon | reverse complement strand
CACCAGAAGTGAGTTCTAACCATCCCATTTGTAAATCAAATGATTCACTATATTTAGGATCTTTTGAGGGCATAATATAAAATGGTTTAATAGACATTGGCCAATGTGTTATATAATAATATCCAGTAAGTTCATTACCTAATGCACGATAAGCTTCTGTAGATATATCTTCTCCCCATTCTAT
This sequence comes from uncultured archaeon, assembly GCA_964525635.1. Classification (GTDB taxonomy): domain Archaea; phylum Asgardarchaeota; class Lokiarchaeia; order Sigyniarchaeales; family SOKP01; genus JAFGOA01. The sequence continues at coordinate 6,572 of CAZGJX010000158.1, read as the reverse complement.
TGATATATTGCATTTTTTATCAATAATATCGAGAATTTCATCATATGTATATCTTGGAAAAGGTACCTCTGGCACCACCGTTTTATTTTCCATTTCTAAAAATTTTAAAGCATCTATTTTATTTTCTCTAATATCTTTAATAACATTATGGATTAATTCTTCTAACACTTTTAATATATCAGACATATCAGCAAAAGCCATTTCAATATCTAAAACAAAAATTTCACATAAATGTCTCTTTGTATGACTTTTTTCAGCACGATAACATGGGCTTAGTTCAAATACTCTTTCATAAACTCCACTTAATTGTTCCTTATATAATTGTGCAGATTGCGTTAAAAAAGCTTCTCTATCAAAATACATTATTGGAAATAATTCAGTCCCTCCCTCAGTAGCAGAACCAATGATTTTTGGGGTTGTAATCTCTGTAAAATCGTTTTCAAAAAGGAAATTTCTTATTGATTTTAAAATCTCTCCTCTAATCTCAAATATTGCTTGATTTCTTAGAGATCTTAGATCTAAAGCACGATTATCCAATCTCAAATCTAATGCACTAACACTTTCCCCAGTCATATCTATAGGAAGTTTATCAGGTGTTTTGTTTAAGATCTTTATCTCTGAAGGAATAATTTCAACACCTCCAGGAGCTTTATTAAAAGTTTTCACCTCTCCTTTTACCATTATACAATCCTGATATCCAAAAGATGCTTTATCAAAAACCTCATTAGATATTACTCCTTTTTTCATAGTTATTTGTCTTTCTCCATATTTATCCTGTAGGTTTATAAATTTTAATCCTCCTAAATCTCTAAAATTTCGAACCCACCCTCCCAAAGTTATCTTTTTTCCAGTAAGTTTTGGAGAAACATCTTTAGTATAATAAGTTTTTCTCCAATCTTCTAATTCATCTATCATAATCTAAAGAAAGTTTTAATTTTTATTAAGTTTTAAAATTCATTATAAAATTAAATTTTTAGTAAATAATATGGTAAATCAATAAAAACTAGAAAATTAAATTTCATTCATCAAATATCGATGCTTATTTTTAAGAATTAACAATAAAAAAGGAAATCAAACTATTGGATAAAAAACAAAATATAGAAATAGAAATATTTAAGTTATTTTGACATCAACAAATATTTCTTTCTCTCCTGATTCTGTGAATGGAATAATATTACCTTCCAGAGGTTTTTGGTTCAAATAAATGGTTGATTTGTTGCCCTCTCCAATTCTTTCAATATTAATATGGTAAAGAATATTTCTAAATAACCTTGTAATTTTAAATTTTGACCATATCTTTGGAACGATAGGGGATATTAATAATCCTTCATATGTTGGACGGATTCCAAGAATCCAATTAGTAATTGCTACATAATTCCATGCGGCAGTCCCTGTCAGCCATGAATTTTTTGCTTCACCATAAGTAGGAGCATCTTTTCCTGCAATCATTTGAGCATAAATATAAGGTTCACAACGATGTAATTCACTAATTTTTTCCCTAGCTGAGGGATTTATTTTTTGATAGTATTTAAAAGCTTGATCTCCATTTCCTACCATTGTTTCAGCAATCATAATCCATGGATTGGTATGACAAAATATGCTTCCATTTTCTTTATATCCCGGCGGGTAAGAAGATATTTCTCCTAAATGTATATAATATTTTCCATAAGGAGGTTGTAATAATACAATTCCATGTTCTGTTGCTAGATGTTGATTAACTGAGGTTAATGCTTTTTCTGCTAAACCATTTTCAATTCCAACTCCTGCCATAATGCAAAATCCCTGTGGTTCAATGAATATTTTTCCCTCTTTACATTCTTTAGAACCCACTTTATTACCATAACTATCATATGCCCTGAGGAACCAATCTCCATCCCATCCATGATTATAGATCATCGAAGTCATTTTATTAACCATCTCTGTATATTTATTTACCTCTTCTTCTAAGTTCTTTCGTTTTAATATTTCAGTAAATTCATTTACAGCTAATATGAATAATCCCGCAATAAAAATAGATTCTGCAACCATTCCTTCTGTATTTGTGGTAGTTTGAAACGATTCATTAGGTTCGCTAGAAAAACAATTTAAATTCAAACAATCATTCCAATCGGCTCTTCCAATTAAAGGTAATCCGTGTGGACCTAATCTATCTTGTGTATATAAAATTGAACGTTTTAAATGATCTAACAAGGTTTGTTCTGTCCCTGGTTTATTTTTATAGGGAACTTTTTCTTCAAGAATACTCCAATCCCCTGTTTCTTTTATATAAGTAGCTACACTTAAAACTAACCAAAGTGGATCATCATTAAAATTACTCCCAATAGCATCATTTCCTTTTTTAGTAAGTGGTTGATATTGGTGATAAGCGCCTCCATTCTCTAGTTGAGTTGCTGCTAAATCCAATATCCGTGTTCTAGCTCTTTCTGGAACTAAATGTGTAAATCCCAGTAAATCCTGATTAGAATCGCGGAAACCTATTCCTCTGGAAATTCCTGATTCATAAAATGAAGCAGCTCTAGACACATTAAAGGTAATCATATTCTGGTATGGGTTCCATATATTAACCATTCTATTTGTATGCATATCTGGAGATTCTACTTGAAATTTCTTTAATAATCCATCCCAATAATCTTTTAAATCAATAATTCCATTTTTAACATTTTCTTTATTCATATATTTATCAATTATCTCTTTCACAAATTTCTTATTGATTTTTTGTGATTCAGGGGGATCAAATTTTTCTTCTATTTTATTTTCAAAATATCCCAATAGAAAAATAATATCTTTTTCTTCTCCAGCTTCAAGAGAAACTTTAATATGATGTGAACCAATAGGAGACCATCCATTGGCATGAGAATTACGCGATTTTCCTTTTTCGACAACTATGGGGTTGCTCCAATTTCTATATGCACCTATAAAATCTTCTCGTTGAGTATCATATCCTTCTAAAACTTCTGAACATGCAAAATAAGAAAAATGATTCCTTCTCTCTCTATATTCTGTTTTATGATATATAACTCTATCTTCAATTTCCACTTCTCCTGTGTTGAAGTTTCTTTGAAAATTAGTTGCGTCATCGAAGGCATCCCACAAGCAAAATTCAACACAGGAAAAAATAGATAAATTAACTACCTCTTCTTTATTATTTTTTATTTTTAAAAACCATATTTCCAGATTGTCTTTTAAGGGTATAAAATAATTAATATCTGTCTCGATTTTATTATATATAGAACTAACTCTTGAATATCCTAAACCATGCCTAAATTCATATTTTTCCAATTTATTTTGAGTAGGTTGCCAAGTTGGTGACCAAAAATCATTCAGATTATTATCTCTAATATAAATATATCTTCCTCCAAAATCAAAAGGAACATTATTATATCGATAACGTGTAATTCGTCTATAGCGTGCATCTTTGTAAAAACAATATCCTCCAGCAGTATTAGATATTATTCCAAAAAAGTTTTCACACCCCAAGTAGTTTATCCAAGGTAAGGGAGTATCCGGTTGAGTTATAACATATTCTTTTTTCTCATCATCAAAATATCCATATTGCATTAAATTAACCTAAAAAATTAGTTTAAATAAATCAATCTAAAACTTAAATTCAATAAATAATTGTCTAATAAATAATTTTTGAATTCTCAATGGATTTTTCAAATTAATATAAGATCAATTGCTTTATAACACAAGAGGTGAGTATTGACAATTTCTTAGATTGGAACTTTTTATCGTAATGTTATTTCTTTTTTTACCTATAAAAAAATAAATTTCCTGAAGTAAAGAATCTCTATTTTATGATTAATTTTTTCATATATAATCTTTTCGTAGTTATAAAGCTTTTTCATAACATAAAATCATGAGAAATAAAAGTTCAAAAGGTTAGTTTTTTCTATATTTCTATATAGGTTTTTTTTTATACTCATAAATTTAGTTGGATTTAATCCTTCTTAGAGATTTCCGTCAGAAAATAAAAATTAGATGATTTATATCGTATTCAATTATGGAATCGAAAATAATATATATAAATTATTGAGTTAATAATAAAACCTGATATAAATCCAATTATATGTGCTAAATATGCGATACCAGGTAGAAATGATTCATAAATTAAGATTGTTGAAAATATAATAATCATCATTAATGAAAAATACCTTTTTTTATTCAGTATAATAATTATAAATGCACCCATTAAGCCAAAAGTGCAGCCAGAGAGCCCCGCAGCTGTATAAATATTACTGCTCGTATCAATTAAAAGGGCAACGTTACCTATTAATCCTGATAATAAATATATTGCTAAATATGTTTTAAGAGAAAAAATATTATTGGATTCAAAGAATGCTCCTATAACCAATAATAATAAAATATTTACAAAGATATATGTATTCTCAGAATATAATGTAGATTCAATGTTAGTAAATAATGAAGTGATTATTCTCCAAATCTCAAAATTTTCAAAAATTTTTGATCTATTTAACACAAAATATTCATTTAATTGAAAATTTTTAAAAATTAAAAATATTATAATATTAATTATACATAAGAAAAGTGTAAATTTAATCTCGCAAATAGATTTTGGATAATGTATTTTTCTTTTATAAATCTCTAATTTTATATAATCTTCGTATTTCTCTTTTATAAGATAATTTAAGACGATTGAATCCCCTCTCCATAGGAGTATTGATAATTGATTAACAAAGACATTTTTTGCTTTATGGTCACCTATTTGAACTAGTTTTTTTAAAAGGGGAAGTGAAAGATGATAATCTAATAAATTGATATTATAGTTTTTTAATTCCCAATATTTAAAATTCTTAGCTATAATTCTAAAATCATTGAAATTTGGGTTATTATGATTAGTGTCTTTTAAAAATTTTAAATAAGTATAGATATCAACTTCAAATTCAGATATCTTAAATAATTCTTTTAATTTTGAAATATGAAATTCTCCAAATTTTTCTTTCAAAATAAAAATTATAACTTTACTATTGTCTAATAAAAGAGATATGTATTTATTTATTTTAACTAATATATCTTCCATAATATTATATATGACACTTTTATTATATTAGATCCTTTCAATTATACTAAATCCTTTAAATATTATATATATACGATAAATTTAAATGATTTTATAAGATATGAATTTTTTCTATATTTAGTTTATTTTTTTATATCTTTTAGATAATATTTCTTTTCATAGACTTACCAGAACAATGAATCATTATGAGAAGATTTAAAATTACGAGAAATTCTCCAAACTAAGAAGAATTACTTAATTTTTATAAACATTTTATATGTAATTCATGATATATTTTCACCTCACTTAAGTTTTTTTTTAGCCATTCGTCTCTCCAACATTCACAATATTAATTTAGAAAACATTTAAAAAAAGAATAGATCTCCTTGGAAAAGATTAGATAATTTTATCATTTCAAATGCGAGAAACCCCATACCTTTCGGGATGGGATGAATCGCATACCATATATCTGTAATTCACCCCTCCATCTTCTTTTAAATAGGTACATTCCTTATCATAATATGGGATGTTCTCAAAAATACAAATAACCATCATAGGAAAAGTTTTTAATTCTAATGCAAATAAACTCTTCAAATTAAATAATATAAATAAATGCAAGTATTAATATAGCCCATCGGATAATGAGTTCGCTGAGAGGGGGGACTAGTGAATGCCCCAAACAATCGAATGACGTCAAGTGCGTAAAAACTTGATTGAAAGGTTGAAGCGATCCCTTTTAAGGGATGGTAATTCACAGTTATATCAGTTTATTATATCGAAATAATAATTTTTAAAGAGAAAAGAAAAGTGAATAGCAATTTCCTTCCCAGGAGACCAAAAGTTGCCTCATTTTATTTGTGTTATTGATCCTTTTTCTGGAAAAGTTCATATATTGTTATCCAGATGATTAAAAGGACATTTTTTTTTCTATTTTTAAAAAAACCAGTATTTTATTATAATTTTCATATTAATAATTATTATAATAGATAATGCTTTTGAGTTCACCATACTAATTCTTTAAAGTTATTTCTTAAAAAAATAAGAGTGAAAGTTAGAATTCTTAGATACACTATCTTATTTTACAGAATTAAATCTAATAATGAGGATATAAAAAAAAATAAAAAAAGTATTTGCCTATAATACCTTTCTTAAAAGTTTTAAAATATTTTTAAGAGCTCTAATCACATTTTCTTAATGATTCAAACGTACAATAAAGAAATTTTATCATTATTCCAATTTTCCTGATAAATCATTTATAGTTTTTTTATTAAAAAAAATCCAAAAGTTTTATAAATAATCACATCTAAATTATCTTATCGTTTTAATACAAATTGTTTTGTATTTTATCCGATAAAAATTTATAAAAATAAGGAGAAAAAAATGAAATTAAATAAAAAATTACCAATAGTAATTGCAATTTTAATTATCTTTATGCTTCCTGCTTTTTCTAATGTCTCTACGGCACAGGTTACTGTTGCTCAAAATTCTCGTACAAATACAGTTAGAAATACCGGATATTGGAAATTACGATTTTATGGACCAAATCCATGGG
>CAZGJX010000157.1:0-6911 GCA_964525635.1 uncultured archaeon | reverse complement strand
ATAGCTATATTAAGATAAATATGAAATTTGATTTTTATTAAAAAATTGATTTTATAATGAAAGAAACTATATATAACGTAATAATTTTTCTTTTATGCCTAATTGTTTATCATGATTACTCAAGAAAACACCTCCCTTAATAGTACCGAGTATTTTTTTTAGACCTCTTTTTTTTGAAACCTTTAAATCCTCCCATAAATTCGTAATTTCCTGCTATCTACTATATTGATAGCAAAAACAACTTATTTTGATTCAGATCCTAATGAAATTTCACCACCATATGTTTGTGTACTAAAATACAATTCTTCAGGAAACCTTATTATATTCTTGGAAAAAACGAAGGTAAAGGAACAGCTTTAACAGCAACAACAGCTGTTGAACTATTAGAAGAAAAAGATGTTAGTCCAGGAATATATCATATAGATCAGATTTTTAATATTGATGAATTTATTGATAGATTTGGTAAGAACTTAATATTAAATAAGATGGATCAGAGAGAGTAAGGATGATCTAAAATTTGATTATAAAAGATTTTAATCCATTGGAAATTATCATATTATAATATAAATATGGAAAAGAAATTAATATGATTAATAAAAAAATTTTAGCGATATCCATAACATTTATCATTGCTATAAGTTCTATTATTCTTGGTATAGTATTACTTTTACCTATTGAAAGGGAGAGTACCGTTGATACAACAAATCCAATAATTAATATAATTAGTCCAGAAAGCACCACTTATTATTTTGCTAGTCAAGAAGTAGAGATTTCAGTATTAGATAATATCGGTGTCGATACTATTTGGTATAGTTTAAATGATGGTGAAAACGAAACCTATACATCATCACATTCTATCAGTTTTAGTGAAGGTTTAAATACCATAACTGCTTGGGCAAATGATTCTGCAGGAAATGTTGGGACAGCATCAGTTTCATTTGTTATTGATGCAGAATGGTCCGGATCATCATTTGTATCTGTATGGGATACCTATAGGACAAGTACAGGTTCAAGTAATCAGAATCAAGTTAAATTACCATTGGAATCAAGTGGAACCTACGATTTTACAGTTATTTGGGGTGATGGAACTGCTGATACAATTACAAACTGGGATCAAGCAGAAGTAACTCATACATATTCTTCAGTAGGAGTTTACACGATTAGAATTGATGGTACATTGATTGGATGGAGATTTAATAATGGGGGTGATTGGATTAAATTACTTGAAATTCAACAATGGGGCGACTTAAAATTAGGAAATTCTGGCAGCTATTTCTGGGGATGTTATAATTTAAATATTACTGCTACAGATACTTTAGATTTAACAGGAACAACTTCACTCTACCAAGCTTTTAGAAATTGTTATTTCCTTGACGATTCTGGAAATATGAATAGTTGGGACGTTTCTAACGTTACAGACATGAGTTATATGTTCTATGCTGCTGATAATTTCAATGAAGATATAGGAGATTGGAATGTTTCTAGTGTTACAGATATGAATAACATGTTCAATATAGCTATTTCTTTCAACCAAGATATAGGAAATTGGAGTGTTTCCAATGTTATAGAAATGAATAATATGTTCAGTTATGCTGATGATTTCAACCAAGATATTGGAAGTTGGGATGTATCCAGCGTTACAGACATGAGTTATATGTTCTATTCTGCTGATAAATTTAATCAAGACATAGGAAATTGGAATGTTTCCAGTGTTACAGACATGAGTTGGATGTTCACAGGAGCTTCTGATTTCAACCAAGATATAGGAAATTGGAATGTTTCTAGTGTTACAGATATGAGTGTTATGTTTTCTGGTGCTTCTGATTTCAACCAAGATATAAGAAATTGGAATGTTTCTAGTGTTACAAACATGAACAATATGTTCTCTAGTGCTTATGATTTCAACCAACCTATTGGTAATTGGAATGTCTCTCGTGTTATAAATATGAGAAATATGTTTTTTGATGCTTGTTCATTCAATCAACCTATTGGAAACTGGAATGTTTCCAGTGTTATAAGCATGGAAAGTATGTTCGGTTGGGCCTCTTCATTCAACCAAGATATTGGTAACTGGAATGTGTCAAGTGTTATAACCATGGAAAGTATGTTTTTGGATGCTATTAACTTCAATCAACCTATTGGTGATTGGAATGTATCCTGTGTTAAAAATATGAAAAGTATGTTCGAAGGTGCTTATTCATTCAATCAAGATATCGGAAACTGGACTGTTTCTAATGTTACAGACATGAGTAGAATGTTCTATCAAGCATTTGACTTCAATCAAAATATTGATAGTTGGGATGTTTCCAGTGTTACAGATATGAGTGATATGTTCTTAGAAGCTTCTTCCTTCAACCAATCAATCGCCAACTGGAATGTGTCCAATGTTGTAAATATGCATGGTATGTTCCAAGAAGCGACAGATTTCAATCAAGATATCGGGAATTGGGATGTATCTAGTGTTACAGACATGAGTTTCATGTTCTCAGAAGCTTCTTCCTTCAACCAATCTATTGGAAACTGGAATGTGTCTAGTGTTACAAGTATGGAAAGTATGTTCTATTCTGCTTCTTCTTTTAACCAAGATATTGGAAGTTGGAATGTTTCTAGTGTTACAACCATGGAAAATATGTTTTCATATGTCACTTTATTTACAGCCAATTATGATAATTTATTAATAGGTTGGGCAAGTTTACCTTCTCTGCAATCTGGTGTACACTTTGTTGCTGGAGGTTCAAAATATAGCTCAGGACCTGCTACTTGGGCAAGAGGGAATCTTACTAGTATCTATGGTTGGACTATTAATGATGGTGGCCAAATATAAAATCTATATAAAAAATCTTTTTTTTTATTTGTTAAATATTACTCAAGAAAATACTTCGTTTCATTCAAGAAAGTGATGAATTAATGATGTTAATTATATATTAATATAAAATAGGGGTAATACTAAGTTCACTCTAGTAAATTATATCAATCAAATCATTAAATAATGAGATTAATAATATTAATAAGAGAAATTTAGTAAGAAATCTAAATTTTCGAAAAATAAATAAAAAATAGTAGACCAATTGATTCTTTATTTAAAATTATAAGTAAAATTATTTTTAAAATCTTAGTTATTTATTTGTTAAAGTATATTAAAATATGTATATTAGAATTCAATAAATTTATTTCCTTGAATTTCTTATAATGTAATGGAAAATAAATAAAAGAATAAATATAAAATGAAAGTATATCTTGAAAAAGAAGTAGCTGAAGATTTAATTGGTTTTAAATTGAGAATTATTCAGGAAAATATTCAAAAAATATTAAAAAGATGGAATGAAACTGAATCATCTACTTTCTTAGAAAAAGCCAAAAATGGCACATATTCTGAAGCAGAAAACGATGCAATTGACTTAAAACAACTATTACTTGAAGAAAATAAATTAAATAACCTAATAAATTCGTTTTAGATGAGAATAATGTGACTAGTCAGAATAAACTTATTGTTGCTCGCAAAATTTTATTAGAAAATTTACTTCCAAAAATTAAAAATGAATATATTGATGATGAACGTCCAGTTTTAAAAATTACATTTTTTAAAGGATTAATTCTCTATATCCGTTATAATGACTATGATGAATATTCTTATCAATTAATCTATTCACAGAAAAAACTTGACAGAATTCGTTATGACAACTATGATGATATATGGGATGTAATTTCCAAACCACATCATTTTCATCCTAAAGGGGAAAAAACTGCTATTGAAAGCCCCATGAATGGAGATCCTAAATATTATATACCAATTCTCATAAAAAATTTTTTAATTAACTTATGATCTATAATATCTAAAAATAGTTCGATTATTTTTATTTAAGAATCTTTACTTAATGGAAATAATCATAGAATGATATTATAGGATGTCATCGTGAAATGGGGGTTTCACGATCATATATATAAAAATTATTCTTTTTCTTCTAAATCTTCATATAATTCGCTAAATTGCTCTAAAGCTGTTTCCAGATCTTCCATAATATCTCTTGCAAGAAGAGAAGGTTCAGGGAGATTTTCAAAATCATCAAAACTTTCATCTTTTAACCATAAAATATCTAAATTTACATTATCTCGTTGTATTAAATCATCATATGTAAAAACTTTGAATCTTTCAGTTTCTTTCCTATCTCTTGGATTTTTAGGATTATAGCAATTAATAAAATCCTTAAGGTCTTCAAATTTCATAGGATTTTGTTTTAAAGTAAAATGTTTATTCGTCCTTAAGTCATAAATCCATAACTTTTCTGTCCAAGGTTTTTCACTTGCAGGTTTTCGATCAAAAAATAATACATTAGCTTTTACTCCTGATGCATAGAAAATACCTGTAGGAAGCCTTAATAGTGTGTGAACATCGCATTCATGAAGTAATTTTCTTCTAACGGTCTCTCCTGCTCCACCTTCAAATAGAACATTATCAGGTACAACTATTGCGACTTTACCATTAATTTTCAATATTGTCTTAACATGTTGCAGAAAATTTAATTGTTTGTTTGAAGTTGTTGCCCAAAAATCTGGACGTTCATAAACAAGTTGTTCTTTAGCAGCTTTTCCCTCACTATTTATTATTGTAAAACTACTTTTTTTACCAAACGGAGGATTCGTTAAAACTATATCAAAACGATCTCCTGAATCAGAACTAAGGGAATCACCAACTTCTATCGGACTTTCTTCCCCTCCTATCCCATGCAAATAAAGATTCATAACACATAATCTAGCCACTCCATCAACAATATCTTTACCAAAAAAAATATTACATTTAAGATTCTGCTTCTGTTCCTTATCCAAATTAAATGATTTTGAAATATATTCATGAGCTGCTAGGAGAAATCCTCCAGTACCACAGGCAGGATCATATATTGTCATTCCGGGTCTCAGTTGCATTAGTTCCACCATAGCTTTTATTAGAGCTCTTGGAGTAAAATATTGCCCTGCTCCACTTTTAATATCTTCTGCATTTTTTTGTAAAAGTCCCTCATAAATATCTCCTTTTACATCAATATCTAACCCAAGCCAGGTCTCCTCATTTATAAGCATCAATAAACGTTTGAGTTTAGCGGGATCTTGAATTTTATTTTGTGCTTTTCTAAAAATGATTCCAAGCATTCCTTTCTGCTTTCCAAGCTCTAAAAGAATATGCCGATAATGAACTTCTAATTTATCTCCATCTTTTTCAAGCAAACTTTGCCAATCTAATCCTTTTGGAATTATCGATGATAGATTAAAAGGAGGTTTTGTTTTTTCATCAGCCATTTTTAAGAAAAGAATATAAGTTAATTGTTCAACATAATCACCATAACTTACTCCATCGTCTCTTAATACATCACAATAATTCCATACCTTATCGACAATAACATTAAATTTTTTAGAAATAATCTTACACACTCTTTTGTTTTGTTTTTTTTTTATCAATTTTGAAATCATTAGTATTAATTTCCGATTTAATTAGTTTATTCATTAAGTTCTCTTGACTAATTAATTTACCCTCAAAAGCACTTTTTAAGATACTTTTCCTTAGAATATTTGATTTTTTTAGATTTTTTTTTACAATTTTTAATAATAATTTAGAATAAGAATAATTTCTATTAATCTCTTCTACAATTTTAATTTGTTCAATTTTAGGAGGAAATGGAATTTCTCTTGAATATATATCGTTTCTGTTTAATCCTGGTATTGTTGTAGATTTGTCAAGATCTTCTAAATTTAAAGATTTTATTAAATAGTATAAGTATCTTAAATTAAGATCTAAAGAAGGAATAATATAATATGTTGTATCGATAGGCCAACATGGTATATATGATATATGAACTTGGCCAATAGATCCTTTTCTTCCTATAATTAGACAATTTTCCTTAACTAAATATGAGGAATGATGTCCGATTATACCATTTGAACCATAAACAGGATAAGTACTATTTTCATCCCTTTTATCCTTTCTTAATCTTTGCCATATGAAAATGTTAAAATATTTCCTATCTTTGTTAATTCCCATTCCTTAGGTAGATCTTTGAAATTAGATTTTTCATTGGTGGATATAATTTTAAATCTTTCTCTATTGATTTTAATTTGTTTTTTTCTCTCTTTTATCAAATCTTCTAAGTAATAGGAAGCAGCGTGTATAGAATTTTTTTGATTTTTCCTCCAATTTTTTGTTAGTGCTCCTTCAAAAGCAGATTTTAGGATAGATTGTTGATATTGATATAATTGAGTTTTTATATTTTTTAATAAACTCACACCATAATCTAACTTTGTAAAAAGTTCCTCAATTTTTTCTACAATAAACTTTTGGATTTTTAAAGGAGGCACAGTTATCCAAGATTTCTGTAAAAATTTGAAATGACGAGAGTACCCCTTATTTGGTAATTGAATAGCATTTAAAAAATAATAAAATAATTTTGGATAAAAATTGTTAGACGGTTTTAATACTTTAATTCCATCAGCTCCAGCTACAAAATCAAAATCTATAAATTTAAAGATTTTAGTATGATCACCAAAAATAATTACAGGTAATTGACAATCAACCTTTAATCTTTCATTATTAGAATAACCACCAATAAAATCTTGTCCTTGATCTATTACAGGTAAGAGCCCTTTTTCTATATAATCTCCCTTTTTTAATTTAGAATTTGTTATTGATACAGTTTGGATTACATCTTTTATCTGTTTCCATTCCCACCCTCTTGGTAACAATTGTAAATTATTCTCTATAGTTATAATTTCACCAAATGATTAATTTCATTAATAATATTATTAAATTCTTGACCAAATATTTGAATTGCCTTAATAGCACCTCCTTTTTCATAAAATGGAGCTAAATCAAAATCATCCATTTCAATTTTTAAACTACTTGCTATATGTTCCTTAATCATATTTAA
>CAZGJX010000156.1:0-6928 GCA_964525635.1 uncultured archaeon | reverse complement strand
AGGATACTATTTATAAAGAGATACTATCAAGATTTATTAGTTTATAATACCATATATTATATTTTAAAATCTCATTAAGAGATAAAGAACATTAATTAAATAATCTTTTAAATAAATTGAAGAAAATTAAATAATATATTCCAAGCATAAAATTCTTATTTAAAGAATTCTAAATTTTATTTTTATGATTGATACAAAATAAGATTTTTTAATGAGAAACTAAGGAATGAAGGATTTTATAACTACACAAGAATGGAATAAAGAGGAACTAGACAATCTTTTGGAATTGGCAAAAGATATGAAACAGAATCCGAGTAAGTACAATAAAAAACTAGAGGGAAAATCTATTTGTATGTTTTTTTACAATCCTTCAACTCGAACAAGAAATTCCACTCAAGTTGCAGCCTATCAACTAGGAATGTTTCCAATCTTTAATAGTATAAAGGATTCTTGGATTGGATATCAATCAGAATCTATTAAAGATACTTCTATGGTTCTTTCAAGATATTATAATGCCATTGGGATAAGAATTTTTCCAAATAGTGTCAATTGGGTGTATAAAGAAGGAAATCGCATATTAAGAGAATTTGCAAAGTGGTCTAATAAACCTGTTATTAATTTCGAAGATGATCAATTTCATCCTCTCCAAGGACTTACTGATATTTTTACCATTCAAGAGAAAATGCAACAAATTAAAAATAAAAAAATTGTTATATCTTGGGCTTATCATCCTAAACCATTGCCATTAAGTGTTCCAAATTCAATCTTACTTATGAGTACAAGGTATGGGATGAATGTAACTTTAGCACATCCAAAAGGATATGAATTAGATAATGAAATATTAGATTTAGCTAAACAAAATGTACAAAATTCTGAAGGTTCTTTGAATATTTCAAGTGATATCAAGAAATCTTATGAGAATGCTGATGTTATCTATCTAAAAAGTTGGGGTGCTAAAACTTTTTATGGTGATGCTAAAGAAGAAAAAAAATTAAGATTACCTTATAGAGATAATTGGAGAATTAAATCAGATTATTTAGATTATACTCATAAAAATTCGATTTTTATGCATTGTTTACCTATAAGAAGAAATATTGTTGCAGATGATGATGTAATTGATGGTTCTCATTCAGTTGTTTATGATCAGGCAGAAAATCGATTATATACAGTAAAAGCATTACTTTATAATTTATTAAACAAATAATTACCTTCTTGATAAAATAATTTATTGTTCTCTTCCTGATATTATTGCTTCTACTTCCAATTCACCATTAGGCAGTTCTATCGCTTCAATATTGAAGAATTGAAATGCAAATGGTCGTTGGAAAATAGTCTCCACTAAATATCCGAAAGAACTTATTGCGAATATAAAAATACGCTTAACTACTGCTTCAATACTTAATTCCAATTTTAGGATTTCAATAACTTCTTGAATTGCTTCTATTTCTTTTTCTACAAATTGATATCTAAAAACTAATTTAAAATCTACAGGAGTTGGAGCTTCAGGATCCTGAAAACTTAATCCTCTTTTTCTGAAAGGAAAAATTTTATTCATATAAAAACCAAATAATTCCTCGTAATGATCTTTTAATAAATGAGAAATTTTTGATTGTTCCCTATATTTAGGCCAATATTCATTCATTAATTCAAGTAGCCGTGGATAATTTTTATACTTGTTTTCACTGGATTCCTTTAATGAAATAAGTAATTGATTCCTTAAAGGTTTAAATTCAGATTCTTTTCCGATACGTGTCATGAAACTTTTAAATCTAATCGACATGATCAATGATAAAATAGTTTTAAAATTACTTTTTTTTTGCTTATTTATTTTTTTATATATTACTTTAGTAATATCACTTCTATTATTTATTTTTGGTCTTTTAATGAATAGGATATCTACTATTATATAATAATGATTTTTAAAAATTAAATTTATTTATTTACCATTTAAAATATTGCTTAAGATCTGAATTAATGGAAAATAAAATTCATTACTTGTTGAAAATATTAAATACGTTTTTATAATTGACTCATTTATTTTTTGAATCCTTACTATCTATAAAAATCTTAAATATTTTTAATCATTTTATATAAAAAAATAAGAGAGATTATTTTAAAATAATAATTTAGTTATAATAACAAATAAATTTATATTAATTATGAAAAGTGAAAAAGTTGGTTTAATTTATACTGAAGATTATCAGAAATATAACTTCAGTGATACACATCCCTTAAGACCAATGAGATTATCATTGACATACAGTCTAATGAAAAGTCTTGGTTTACTAGATAATGATAAATTAGAAATATTAAACCCAAGACAATGTTCAGAAGATGAACTTGGATTGGTTCACACATCAGATTATATAAATGCAGTAAAAATCTTAAGTGAAAATCCTAATGATAATACATTAAAGCCTTTAAACTATGGCTTAGGTCCTGGAGATAATCCAATTTTCAAAGGAATGTTTGAAGCTTCTTCAATGGTCTGTGGTGCGAGTTTAATTGCTGCTGAAAAAGTCTGGTTAGATGAAAATTGTAATGTTGCTTTTAATCCTGCTGGTGGATTGCATCATGCTATAGAAAATAGGGCCTCTGGTTTTTGTATATTTAATGATATTGCAGTTGCTCTAAGATACCTAAAAAAATTAAATAAAGATATTCGAATTGCTTATTTAGATATTGATTGTCATCATGGTGATGGAGTTCAATGGATTTTTTATGATGATCCTAATGTTTTAACAATTTCTATTCATGAAAGTGGGCAATTTTTATTTCCTGGGACAGGTCATCTTGATGAAATGGGTGAAGATGAAGGATTAGGTTATTCAATTAATTTTCCCTTATTACCTGGTACTAATAATAATTTATATTTAAAACTTTTTAAAGAATGCATACCAAAAATACTGGATGCTTATAAACCTGATATATTAGCAACTCAATTAGGTGTTGATACTCATTATATTGATCCTTTAACCCAAATGGGTGCATCAATAGAATTGTATAAAAATCTTGCCAAAGAAATTGATAATTATGCACAAAAATATTGCAATAACAAATGGGTAGCTTTTGGTGGGGGAGGATATTCAATGACGGTTGTACCAAGAGCTTGGACTCTTTTCTTAGCACAAATGCTTGAAGTTGAACTTCCAAATGAACTACCCGAAAGTTGGACTAAAGAAGTTCGACAAAAAGTTAAAGATGAGAAAACTCCTAAAATATTATGGGATTTGGACACAGTAGTTGAAAATCAATTAATATCTAATAAAGATTTAGCCGTTAAAATGGAAAATTATATTAATACACTCATAGAAATATGCGATGAGAGGTTTTTACCTAATTTGGAAAAATAATATAAATAATGTCTAAAAAAGTTAAAATTAATGAAAAAAAAGAACGAGAATTAACTAAAAGGGCAATTCTCAAATATTATTTTAAAGGACATATTAAATCTGATCCACAACTATATGATAATATTTTACATGATAACTGGAAATTTTTTGTATTTTCTGATAATAAACTAAATATTGTGGAAAAAAATGAATATAAATCTTGGTATAGTCCAAAAAAATTTGATCCATTTTTAAAATGGAGTTCTAAATTTTATTATATAGATATAACTGGAAAAATGGCACAAGTTAAATTTAAATTAGAAAATCAAAATGTAAAATATACAGATTACTTTAATCTTATAAAAGAAAAAGAAAATTGGTGGATTGTTAATAAATTATGTCATTGGGAAAATAAAGACTGAATAAATTTAGGCTTTACTCTTTATCAAAATAGATATATTAAAATATCATTTTTCAAAGTCTGCTATTAAAACAGTAAATATACATATTTTTATAAATATAATAAATTAAAAATCCTGTAAACTCTACTTTTTTAAGATTGAGCATATAAGATTGATCAAGATAATATGAGATTTTTATCAAATTCTTATGATACACCATCAGAATCTTTTGCTCATAAAACAATTAAAAATATGATATATAATCATATTTCTTCAGAATCCTATAATATTGTTGAGAGTTCACTTGAGAAATATTTTAAAAATAGAAGAGCTGATATTTATTTTAAACTCCATTCAGGCAAAGAGATTGTTGTTGAAATCCAGAATTCAAGAATTAGTGTAAAAGAGTTATTAGATCGAACTGTTGATTATAATAAAAAAAATCTATATGTTTTATGGATTTTAAATGGAAATGGAAGAAGCGTTGAATCTTTTAAGGAACTTAAAGATAAAAAAAATGTAAAAATTAGTCCTGTTGAAAATTTGTTACATAAAATTTATGGTGGAAGAGTATATTATGTTAATTTAATTAAACATTCAAAAAAAATAACTATTACAAAACCATTTGCTTTACATTTTTCTCTTCCTGATAATAGAAAGAATGGCATCTATAAGAAAGGATTTAGATATTATTATATAAGAAATGCAAATATTTCAAAAGTCCCCAATTGGAACTTATTATGTATAGATCACAAATTTAAACTCGCAAGGTTTTATGATAAAAACTGTTTTACTATTTTAAGGTCAAAAATATTAACATTTACTAATGAAATATCCTCAAAATCTTATAAAAATTGTTCAAAATTATTAAAACGCCTCAGAAATTGTTCTTTTAAAACAAAATGCAATTATAAACCTATTAAAAGAAAAAAATTAATTAAAATTATAGTGAGAAAATTTTATAGTAAATATGGTAAATCTATGATTTTTGAAGTGATAAGGAAATTAATTCAAGAAGATAATTTTAATTTCAAAGTAAAAAAAAAAAAATATAAACTAAATTAAAAAGTATGAATTTTATATAATATTAGTTCTATTTATTAATTGTAATATAATTTATTAATTATTCATTATACTTTATCAAAAATATGTTATATTCCCATTAAACATCTTTATTTTTTCAATATTTATGAAAATAATTTATAATTTCCCTTATTTAAAAGGAAAACACTATAATTTAATAATTCCAAATTCATGTTAAAATTAACTATCATTATAATATTCAAGAAAGACTTTAATTTGTTTGAATTTATAACTTAAATATAAATAACTTAAATGGTTTTTATGAGAACACTGTTTTAGTTGCAATTATTAGCAATTATTTATTATTGAACAATAATTTGAATTTTCTTTTTATTCATGGGAAAAGATAGGATTTAAATATTAAGCAATTCAATTAATGTATATAGACACAAAAATTGGAATGCCATGAAATAAAAAATATATTCTTATACCTAAAACCGAACTAAATCGGTTTAATACCTCAACCCTTAACCCTGTTATTAGATAAATACGTCTCCTCTTTTTTAAATTTAAAGATTCGTGGCTTCCGATTTTTTCCTTCTTTTCTTTTCCTATATGATATAATTTGATATATATAGATGCTGATATTTATAAAGTATATAATAGAAAAATAAGAGAAAAAAAAAGGTTAAAATAGAGATTATAGGAAGGTTTAATATTCAAATTTAAAATTTAATTTTAATAACTAATTTATCAATTATTTAGTGTAATATATAGATTTAGAAAGTATATCTGATACTTCTGATTCTGGAACATCATACCAATGTTTATATGCATTAGCAACAGCAAATTGCCATTCATCTCGAATATTTGGACAAAAAATTTGATTAATATCTCCTGTTTCTTCAATTTTCTCGATTGTATGCAATGGTGCTGTTGGTACAGCAATATAAATCTTTTTAGGTAGATAATTCTTTATCATTTTTATTTTAATTCTAATTCTTCACAATCTATAGATAATTTATAATTCTGTAATTTGATGTATGTAAGCCATTTATCAAGGAAGGTGTTGAGTTTGTTTTTTAACTTAGTATCGATTTTATTATCTTTATATACCTGTTGATATATACCTTCACAGTCTAATTGAAAGGTCAATGCTTCTGCTATTTGATCTTTTGGAGAGATTCTAATCTCCATGTCGGGATGTGCCATAACGTCGCCATTCAGCGTAAAATTATGTGCCATCGCAAATATAAAGGAATTCTTTCCTTCAAATCGTAAGAAATCGATATTTAAATCCATAAAACCAGAAGAACTATATTTGAGATATTGATTTTTCAATAAAGAATCAAAATCAATTAATTCTGAGAGTTTTTCGTATATCTTTTCATAAAACATTTTTGTCAATTTATTATCCCTCCTTATTATATAAATCCCATTTCCTTTAGAGGATTCTTTTTATGACATTCTGGACAGCTTTCATAATCAGATTCTAAATCCCCATATTCACAATAGGGACAATAGAAATACCCATCAAAAACGACAGTCCTTAACATCATTTCTATATCCTCATAGGTAAGATCTTCTTCTTTAATTTCCTCATTCATATTTATCAACCTCTTTTTTAAATTAATTACAATTTATTATATTACTATATAGTTAAAAAATAAGTATTTAAAGTAAAAGGAAACTAGCAGAAGCCCAGAGATATACCATGAGAATAATTATAATTATTCAAACGCAAATCTTTATTAATATTGATTAGATCCTTTGAATCTATCCCCTATTAAAAATTTTTTGATATGGCTATACCTATTAATCCCAAATTATACCCTATTTGAAAAATGTATAATAATTAAATTGTAAAGTAGTATTGTAATAGAAAGAGAAAAATAGGAAAAAAAAAGAAAATAAAAATGAAAAAAAATTAAAAAACTACTTTATCATATTGGGTGGCGAGTTTACCATAACTTTGTAGGTTATCAACATAGATAAGATAGCTTCCTCTGTCCATGAACCAGCTCTCAAAATAGACTTTCGTGTCTTTTGGAAAACGTTGATATCCTTTATTGTCCATAACATCAATTAAGACTTCATTTTCAGTGATTTTTATCTTCCTTACTACTTGGCTAGGATCTAAAGCATTCAAGATTGAAAACTCATTTACACCTA
>CAZGJX010000155.1:0-7082 GCA_964525635.1 uncultured archaeon | reverse complement strand
TATTTTAACAAAATTCGTATTATATGAAATTTATATCGTAAATAATATTTTAAATTATCTTAAATTAAATCTTTAAATAAAATTATCTCTTAAATATTTTTACTTTGGCAAACAATATTATATTTTTTGATATATTTTCTTTTTATTATTTTTAATCTTTCTAATATGATATGAATTGAATAGAGCTAAAAATAACCAAAGTTTATTGGAAAAGAAAAAAAATTATCTTTTTGGGATATTTTGATATAATCTTAAACTTGGAAACAATTCTAAATTTATATGAGGGAAATACATCGCTTTCGCATATTCTTTCTGAAATTTATTATCCATTCCAATTTCTATGTATTTAATTTTATTTGAAATATAATTAGCTTTCTTTCTTAAATTTTTATTTATTAGGCAATATTGAGCCCCAATTCCAGCTGCATTGCCAATCTGAAAAATCTTATCTAATTCTATGTCAGGGATCATCCCTATAAATCTAGCATTAATTTTATTAATGTAATTACCAAAAGCTCCCGCTAAAAAGATTTGCTCGATTTTCAAGATTTTCTTATCACTTTCTTTATTGAGATGATTCATTATTATATTTATTCCTGAATAAAAAGCAGCCTTGGCCATTTGAACCTGTCTTATATCCTCAAGTGATATTGTAATATCGTTATTTAATAGAGTTTCGTCCCTATATGCAATAATGAATTCTATATCATTCTTAACTTTTAAAAATCTATTATGATTTGTAAATTCTTTATTAAAAATTCCACTTCTTGTTATAATTTTAGCCTTTAACATTTCAGCAATTATATCGATTAAACCAGAACCACATATACCTATTGGGCTTTTATTTTT
The DNA here is from genome assembly GCA_964525635.1 of uncultured archaeon. Classification (GTDB taxonomy): domain Archaea; phylum Asgardarchaeota; class Lokiarchaeia; order Sigyniarchaeales; family SOKP01; genus JAFGOA01. The sequence goes on along the minus strand of CAZGJX010000155.1, from coordinate 6,233 downwards.
AATGGTAGTATATTTAATATTAAGACTTTCTGGCTCGATTCTTACTGTATCAATGGCTCCAGCAGCAGCTCTCATACCATGTTTAATATGTGCTCCTTCTAATGCTGGTCCTGCTGCACAACTACCTGCAAGTAATATATCTTTATTACCAATTATTATTTCTCCATTGGTTCCAATATCAATTATTAACGTAATTTTCTTTTCCTTATAAATTTTAGAAGATAAAATTACTCCCATTGTATCTGCTCCAACAAATCCTGATATAAGAGGTAAAGTGTATATATTTCCATTTTTGGACGTTTCTAAATTTATATTTTTTGCTTTAAGATCTAATCCTTTTTGTATCACAGGATTATAGGGGCTCATACCTATTTGAACAGGATTTATTCCTAAGAAGATATGATGCATCACAGAATTCCCTACTATTGTTGTCTCATATATTTGATTTGGTATAATTTTGGCTTTTTCACAAGTTTTTAGAATAATTTTATTCATTGCTTCTAATAAAATAGATTGTAAAACTTTAAGACCATTTTTATTTTCTTTTATATAAGTAATCCTGGAGATAACATCTTCTCCATATTGAGTTTGAGGATTTAATCTAGAACCAACTGAATAGATTTTTTTATTATTAAGATTTATTAAATATCCTACGAGAGTTGTGGTGCCTATATCAAAAGCAATTCCAAAGTTTTCTGATTCATTATCTCCAATCTCTAAATCTATGATTCTTTTTTCATTCCAAATTGTTAAGGTTAACTCATTATTACCCTTATTTAACAAATTAGGTAACCTTTTTAACAAATTATATTCAATTTTTAAATTTTTTTTTAAGTTATTATTTTTTTTTAATAGTTCTGAGATTATTCTTTCTAAATCTGCTATAGGGTGATTTAAAGAGGGTTGATGAATTCTTACAAAAATCTTTTTAATTGCTGGATTTAAGCGCACTCCTTTATCTAATCCTGAAATAAGGATATTAAAATCATCAATGAGTAGATCTTCAGGCAGATATACTGATATTTTGGGGGAATCTGAATTATTTAATTTTTGTATTTTTTTTTCATTAACTTTACATTGACAGGCAAGACGCCATCCATTTTGAAGTAATTTTTCACTAATCTTGTTTATCTCATTCATTGTTGGATTATTTAGAAATTCTCTACCTTCTTGAATAAGAATTCTACATTTTCCACATGTACCTTTACCACCACATTCAGATCTTATCTTAATATCTGTGTTTATTAAATATTGATATATTGTATCAATAGTGTTAATGTATATCCTTCTTGAAATGGGTTCAAAATTGATTATTATTTCTATATTTCCCATGTTGTTCATGTTTTAGTTATTAAAGATTCTCCCTTATTATGTAGTTATCTATTCTAATCTCAATAATCATATTTATTTTATAATTATTTCATTTTTCAATTGATATCTGATTATTAATAAATATAATTGATACTTTATTTTATAGTATTAATAGTTATATAATTTTATACTCCAAGATTATTTTATTATATTTTTATATTTGAGATTTAATAAATTATGAATGATAAAAAAAAACCTGAAGAATTAGCTCAAAAAGCAATTAAATTACTTGAAGTTGCTGGAAAGTACGAGGCTGAAAATGATATTGAAAAAGCGATTGAAATATACCAAGAAGCTCAAAAATGTTTAATAGAAAGTGGATACTTACCTCATAGAAACAATGATATCCAAGATCATATTAATGAATTAACAGAATCACTCAAAGAAAAAAAAGTATCACAAAAAATTGATATAAAAAAAGAAGTTGATAACCTTCAAAAAGAAGGCTTCTCTTTACTTGAACAAGGCGAGAATTTTGAAGCTGAAGGTTTTTTTGAAAAAGCAATTAAAAAATATGAATCAGCAGTTTCATTATTAAAAGAAGCAGGTTGGTCTGAATTACAATTAAACAATGTAAAATATAAAATAAGAGATCTTAATGCTAATTTGGATAAAGAAAGCATTTATAAAAAAAAAAGAGAAGTGCAATACGATTATCAAAAAGTTGATAATTCAGCTTTAGATTCTAAATTAAAAAAACCTTCTGAAATCAATGAATTAGGAGTTGAGATAATAAGTGATGAAGATGAAATTAAAGCTCAAGCATTTAATTTAATCGATAAAGGAAAGGAATTAGAGAAAAATGAAAAATATGATGAAGCAATTGATCAAATTAATCAAGCTATCGAACTTTTTAAACTAATTAATTGGGATTCATACATACAACCAATTAAAGATTCTATTGCTCAAATCTTAGAAAAAAAAGAGATGAAAAATTCTGCAAGACAATATAAAAAAATGAGAGAAGAAAAAATTCATGATTTAATTGAATCAATGGATCATAAACAAGTAGATAATGCAGAATCATCACCTCAAGACAGAGTTGCAAAATTACATGAGTATGAACTTACAAAACAAGAAAAAGAAAAAAGAGAATCTATCTTTTTTGAATTATTGGATAATGCAGATAAATTAGTTAATAAAGGTAATTATGATGATGCTATACTTGAATATAAGAAAGCATTAGAACAGCTCAATAATATGGGATTTGGGTGGGATTACTATATCCCTACTATTCAAAATACAATAGATATTATTGAAAGTAAAAGAGAATCTAGTTTAAGGATTGAATATCAACAGAAACAGCAACAGGATAAGGTTTTAAAACAAAAAGAAGAATTTCAAGAATATGTTTCAAAAAAATTAAGTTTGGAAATGAAAGAACTTGAAAACAGAGAACTTTTATTAAGAGAAAAAGAAGAAGAAAAAGAATATCTCCAAAAGCGGAAGGACCTTGCATTTAATTATTTAAATTCTGCGGAACAATATGTAATCAATCAAGATTTTGATAATGCTATTTTTGCTTATCAAAATGCTGCTGATATTTTCGCTGAGATTCAATGGAATGATGAATTAATTATGATAGAGAATTCTATTAATGATATACAAAAAAAGAAAGAGGAACAACTTGATTTAAAAAATAAACAGATGGAACAACAAATCGAAAAACTAAAAGAAGAAGAAGAATTTCAGAATAGAATTAATCAAAATATAAAGTTAGAACGAAATAAATTACAGCAAAGAGAGTTAACCCTAAAAGAAAGGGAAAGATCAATTAAAATCCAAGAATTTGAGAGAGAGAAAGCACTCAAACTTCTTGAAAAGGCTCAGGAATTAATTGAAATGGGTGATCTTGACAATGCTCTCGAGAATTATGAAAATTCAAGAATTATATTAAATCAAATTAATTTTCCAACAAATATAGTTGATGAAATGATATATAAGGTTCAAGATAAAAGAAGAAAAATTCAAATAGAAAAACAAAGAGAACTTGAATCACAAATTAAAAAAGAACAAGAACATGAAGAATTTCAGCTTAGAATAACTAGAAGTTTAGATAAAGAAAAAGAAAAATTAAAAGAAAAACAAATAAAAATTCAAGAATATGAAGAAAGAAAACAATCGGTTGAACAAATAAGGCAAGAAGCATTTAATATTTTAGATCAAGCTGAAGCTTTAATTGAAAGAGCAGATTATGATCAAGCAATAAAATTATATCGAAAGTCTCAAATTATGCTTAATAGAATACAATTTCCAACCAATTCAATTGAGGAAACAATAAATAAAATTGTAAACTTAAAAGAACAAAATGAAAGACAAAAACAATTACAATATAAAAAAGAAATAGATAAATTAGAACAAGATAAAGCACTTAATATATTATTAAGGGAGAGAAAAAGAAAAGAAAGTTCACAAATGCTTACAGAAAACATAATTAGGGCAGAAAGAGAAGAAATCATTCAAAAACAAATGACACATAGAGAAGCAGCATATTCTCTTTTGGATAAAGCAGGTAAATACTTAAAAATGGATCCCCCTGGTTTTAAAAAAGCTATGTCTTTATACATTGAAGCCAGAGATCTCTTGGCAAAAAATGTTGGATGGGAACCTGAAATTAAGAATTTAACTGAATTAGTTAATGATTTAAAAAAAGAAGAATCAGAATATTTTGAGAGAAAGAACAGAGAGAGAAGTTTAGAATTACAAAAACAAAGAGAACATGAATCTTATGTTGAAGAAATAGAAAAAAGAAAATTAGAATTAACAAAAAAACAAATAGAAAGACAAGAAAGATTAAGAGAATATACAATAAAGCAAGAAACTTTAAATCAACTTCAATCTAAAGCATTTGATTATATTGATAAAGGAAAAGAATTGGCTTCTTATTATAGATTTCAAGAAGCATATGAAATGTTCAATAAATCAATAGCTACATTTAAATCCATGGGCTGGAATGACCAAATCAAATATATCGAAATAGAGATTAATAATATAAGAGATTTCGAAGAGAAAGTTAATAAAGCTCAAATCAGTAGGAAATTAATGGAGGAAAGATTAGAAGAGCAAAAATTGTTTAAAGAACAAAAAATATCAAAACAAGCACAAATATTAAGAGAAACTATTAGCGATGTAGGAAATCTTACAGATGAAGTTTCCATTTTTATTAAAAGGGAAGAAGAAATATCTAAATTTGATAAATTAAAGAAAAGCCAACTATTAAAAAATGAAGCAAAGAAATTTGGAGCTAGTATGAAAAAATTAATAAAATTAAAAGAAGACCTATTGTATAAACTTAAAGAAGCTAAAGAACAAAAGCTCAAAGAGGAAGAAAGAATTCAAAAAGAAAAAGAACGAAAAGATGTAGATGAAATTAAGAAAATGCTAAAAGAAACAATGAAGAAAAAATAAAAAATCTGTTTAGATATTACTTTTTTAAAATTCAAGGTAGATTGTAGAATTTTAATATTATCTTTTTTTAGTAATTTAACCTTTTACTTAATTTTTATAAGTATGTTTAAGGTTATGGCATATCTAATTCTTTAATCCATTTTAGATTAGTTCAATTGTGTTTTCCAAGAATTTTTCATTAATATAGTATAATGTTTTATTTGAGAGTGCTTCTGCACTAAGAATTCCAATATCTTCAAGTTTGTCAACATATTTCGAGATAATATTGTAATGCTTTTTTAAATCATTAGAAAGTTTTGATTTGGTTATTCCAATATTACCATCATTCTTTAAATGATCAATAATTTGTTTACACTTTTCTTTCCTTAAAAAATATGCGGCTTCAGCGTTGAGTCTTTCCATATCACTATCAAAATAGATTTCATGATTATCAATAATATCTTTACTTATATAATTAAATTTATATAGTATATTAATATGCCAAGCTACTACATGATTACTCATATTTAATTTCTTTGTTAACTTATAGAAATAGATTCCAGGGTTCTTCTTTATAGATTCATATATTATTTGTCTGTTTTTGTTATTGAGAACCCTATCTCTTGTTAATTTAGAACCCTGAACTATATAATTTTTATCAATAAAACTATTGAGAATTGATTTAATACCTTGATCATTAATATTGATTGAAGATTTTGAACATTTATTCCTAATATAGGGTACAAGTCTTTCAAAATCTATTGTCCGTCCTTTTTTAACGAATTCTTCAATAGAACTCATTAAATATGCTTTTTGTTTAGGAATAAGTTTAGACATTTATATTTAATCTCCTGATTTTCGCTTTTCATATATGTTTTTGATTTCTGATTTATCTAAAATGTCTAATATTATTTCCATTCTTTCTTGTGGTGTAAAGGAATACATCTCTTCAAGAAATTCTCTCTTATCATTTTCCTCCCAATCTATTAAATCTACTAATTGTAAATAATCGTTGGACACACTCAACACTTCTGATTTTTTTAATAACTTTACAATATCCTCTATTTTTTCATCACTATTAATTAATAAACGTAAATCTTCTCTATTTATCTTATAAGGCAATAACTCTTTCGCTGGTTTAACCTTTAAAATATCACTACTTTCCTGGTCAAATTCTACAAGTTTTTTGTTCTCCTCTTCACCATTTTTTATATATTGATTATATAAACGTCTATCTCTCCAGTAATTATAGATTTTACTGGTTGCAATGGAACCAAAGGCTATAATTAAGCTAAAAAAAACAATTATTAATAAGAAGATTGGAGGAATACCAAATCCTATAATTGCATCATTTGCAGCTCCTGTGGCTCTTAAGGTAAGATATAATCTTGCTTTCACTGCCATTGTATCAACTGTAAAAACAGTTGCGAGTTGATTGTACTCATTAGCTTGATTGATCCATCCTTTCCAATACT
>CAZGJX010000154.1:0-7125 GCA_964525635.1 uncultured archaeon | reverse complement strand
GTAAAGTAAAAAGAGGTTAATTTTTAATTTATCATTCATTTGGAAAATTAACCTACAATTTAAAAATAGAATATTACTTATTTATGTAAAACTAACAAATATCATTTATATTCATTATTTTTATTCTTGTTAAAATACTCTGCTTTAAAATTAGCATATAATTTCTTTATATTTCCTTTTTTAATTCCATATATCAATTCCAAATCAATTAGTTTTTTGATATGATATTCGATAGATTTTCTACTTATGTTGAAAATCGCTCTATTAATACTTTTACATTGTCAAGGGTTTAATCCTCCATAATTCCACCCAGAACAGGCAGATATAAATCAAAATGGTATTATTGATTTTATTAATGCCCTCTTAGTCTTTCTCTATTGTGTGAAAGTGGATCCACTAATAACTTAAATTTTTTTTTTTTTAAAAATAAAATTTGTAAAAGGAATTTGTTCATCTAAAACGAAATTTGTAAATGTATCCTCAATTTCTTCTCTCATATATAAATCTCTAATAAAAGAACCATAATCCTCGACTTGATTTGTACGAACAATAGCAAGGATTCCAAATTGTGACCCTATTCTATATAAATGAGTTATTTCTGGCTTTTTTTCCAATTTCAAAGCAATTTTATCATATTTAGAAGGATCTTTAGGTTTAATACGAACAATGAATTTACCATTAAATCCTATCTTTTTGGGATTGAAATTAATTGAATAATTTAAAATAATATGAGACTCTTCCATTTTTTTAATTCTATTATATATTGTAGATTGAGAGATATTCAAATTATAAGATTGCTTCAAAATTTTATTGATATCATATGTTGAGATAAATTTTTTTTGTTGTGAGAATTCTAGAATTTCTAAAATGAATAGATCTACTTTATCAAGTTCATATGTTCTTAAATTTATATCTGAAAGTTTTATACCGTTTGTCTTATAAATTTTAATAATCTCAGTGATTTGATATTTCTTAAAATATGAATTTGCCATTATATTATCAATTAAATTTAATGTTTTATTGAATTCTTCAGAGTTTCTAAAAATAAATAAACCATTTAAAGAAAATTCTCCAAAAATACCATCTAACATTTTTAATTGTGGGATTTTAAGTAATTCTTCAATCATTATTGGTTCTTTTGGATTTGTTTTTATCTCAAATAGGATATATTTTAAATTCGGTTGAATATTTGGATGGATATTTATTGTAAAATTATTGATGATTTTCTCCTCTCTAAGCTGATTTATATTATTTTTAAGTGTTTGTCTAGATATATCCAACTTTCTTGAAATATGTGAAAAATTAGGTTTAACAATTGAATTAAGATTTTTAATCAAAATAGATAAAGAATTATTATTTATTTTTTTCATTGTTACTCATATATAGGATTTATTGGCTAAATGTATATCTTTCATTCAGATAATTATTCATTTAATTGAAAATAGGTTTAAATTTTACTTAAAATTATTATTATTAATTAAACAATAAGAACTTAAAAATGTTAGATTCTATAAATTATAAAATTGCTGATGAAAGCTTAGCATCTAAAGGTGAGGAAGCAATTTATGTTGCTCAAAATAAGATGCCTGTAACTGCCAGTATAATTCGTAAAAGATTTGAAAATGAAAAACCTCTAGAAGGAATTAAGATTGCTGGTTGTTTACATATTACTAAAGAAACCGCAAATTTGGCATTAACTCTAAAAGCAGGTGGAGCTGAAGTGTACTTATGTGGAAGTAATCCTTTATCTACTCAAGATGAAGTAGCAGCAGCTTTGATTAAGAGAGGAATTAGGGTATTTGCATGGCATGGAAATACTGACGAAGAATTCTATTGGTGCATTAGAGAATGTTTAAAGGTAAAGCCAAATATATTGATTGACGATGGAGCGGATATGATTGTTACCGCCCATAAGGAATTTCCAGAACTGATTGAAAATGGAACGATTATTGCTTGTCAAGAAGAAACCACCACTGGTGTGAAGCGATTCAGGGCTATGGATAAACATGGTGTATTAAAAGTTCCTCTTTTTCCAGTAAACGATGCTCGATGTAAGAATCAATTTGATAACGAACTTGGTACGGGTCAAGGGGTTGTTTCTGCAATTTATGGGATGCATGTGTTATTTGCTGGTAAGGTATGCGTGATATGTGGGTATGGACATTGCTCATCGGGTATGGCACTGAGAGCTAGAGGACTTGGTGCAAATGTAATTGTTACTGAGATTGATCCGATTAAAGCGCTCCAAGCTAAATTTACAGGATATCAAGTAATGCCTATAACAGAGACTCTACCAATTGCCGATATTATACTTACTGCGACGGGTTGTAAACATGTGATTGCACCAACTAAAGAGATGTTTGACAAGCTTAAAGATAATGTAATCCTTGGAAACCTCGGACATTTCGATATTGAAATTCCTACCAAGGAACTTTATGAATATGCTAAGGAAATCAAGCCTATTCGTAGTGATGTAGAGGAACTTATTTTCCCCGATGGCAAAAAGGTTTATTTATTAGCTAAAGGGCGACTTGCAAATCTTGTTTTATCAGAAGGACATCCCGCTGAAGTAATGGATATGTCATTCAGTTTACAATCTCTAATGTCTGAGTACATTGTTAAAAATAAGGACTCATTAAAGCCGGGAATGATAGAAGTCCCTGTGGAGATTGATGACCAAGTAGGTTTCCTAAAACTTCAATCCATGGGTGTAGAGATTGATAAGCTCACCGAGGAGCAATATAACTACATCCACGGCTATGAAGAAGGCACCTAATACAAAAATCTTTTTTATTTTTTTCTTTTATTAATAAATTTAGATGACTGTATATATGCAATAAATACCCAACTGCATAATATGGAAATATACAAATGAAGTTTTTATTTGTTTTGTTGAATAATGGCAATACTAATATTAATCATCATTAAATTTATGGAATTATTAACTAGTTATATTTCTTTAGGTATCTAGATTTTATTCATTACCATTCTGAAGGTTTATCAAATATGAGCAAAGTTGGACATTTTAGTAAAGTCTTAGATAGACGAGTTAATTTTATAAGTTTTTCCTTCTTTAAAGAAGTAATTATCTAATATATGAATTATAAAAATAATTTATTTGATTTAGATGGATATCATCTCAATGGTTGGTCAAGCAATAGCGTTTTTTTCTGCATTTTATGTCGCTATCGTAATCTATAGAAAGAATCATGAGTACATTGGTAATAAGTTATTTATCATTTCATTTACTCTAATTGGAATATATGCATTCGTCTTATTTTTATATGAATTTCCCATTTCAATCCTGATTAATGAAATTCTTTTACAGAGTTCTTTATCATTAATTGTTATGGGTGTATTATTTTTCGTCTTTTCAATGCAAACCTTTGTTCATAGTTCAGCATACATGAAGAAATCTATCGTTAAAATAATAATCATTGTTTCAATAGCAATATGTATTGTAACATTTATTTTCCCCTATAGAGTAATACAGATCTCTCCTGAAATTATAGCTGAAAAAAATATAATTTCATTATTAGCAACTGGTGTATGGTCTATTGGGTTAATGATTTATAACACAATTAATTTGTATAATAGTTTAAGTGCTATGGAAGAAGCAGAGCAGAGTGTAAAAAATAAGGTTCGAATACTTTTTTTTGCCCAGATAGTGAGTTTACTTAGCCCTATAATGAGTATTATCGGTAATATCACAAAGAATTCTTATATTCATGCTTTAATGTTTGTATTTTTGGCCATCCCGATAGTATTAGTCCAAATTGCAATTTCAAAGGAAAGAAATTAAAATTGTTTTTTTTTAAAAGTTTTAGAAATCATTTATGATTTTAAATCTCTTCCCTATTAATATATTATCAGAAGAACATCCCGTTGAAGTAATGGAAATGTCATTCGGACTTCAATCCTTAATGTCTGAAGATATTATTAAGAACAAGGACTCTTTAAAACCAAGAATGATAAAAGTACCTATTGAGATTGATGAACAAATAGGATTCCTAAAACTACAATCCATGAGTATAGAAATAGATAAACTCACTGAGTAGCAATATAATTATATCCACGGGTACGAAGAAGGTACCTAATTCAAAAATCTATTTTATTTGTTTTTATTTGTTTTTTTATATTTGAGAATTAACAGAAAAATTGAAAGTTTTATAGGAACTTCTTTTAATTATTATTATTTAGTAAATTGTTATAATTTTGAATTATAAGGTTCTACTCTTTTTTTTATTCATCATCTTCAATTAATTCAACATTTTTATATCCTTTTACTTCAGAGAGATCTACTGTAATTATCGTATGTCCTTTATGAAGCTTTTCAAATTCTTTCATAAGTACTTGATTTTCTGGATCATTTAGCCGAATATGTAGGTATTCATTACATTTAATGCAGGCTCTAACACGCCCTCTATAAATAGTCCTTGGTTTAAGTGTGCCTTTTTTTGGTTTTAATTCGGATATCTGAGATTCAATTAACTGAATCTTATCCAATTGGTCTTTAATTATATTATCTTTTTGTTGTATTTTTGTTTCTAATTCATTAATAGTAAGGTTCAATTCTTCATTTGTTTTTACTTCAGATGTTAAAGATGATATATTTTCATTTGAAATACGTAATTCTTCTTCCTTTTCTTTTAATTTGTTATTGAGTTCTATAATCTTTTCATTAGCTTCTTTTAATTGATCCTTTAATTCATTAAATTCAGATTTTATTTTATTTATCTCTTCTATATCTTCTTCTGTTATTGATACTTTTTCTTCAAGTCTTTTTTTTAATTCCTCAATTTCAGTATTTGAAGAAGTTAATTCTCCTTGAGCTTTAGAAAGTTGTTCTTCAAGACTTTCAACTTTTACTCTTAATTCTACATTTGAATTTAATATTTTATCCATTGACATATAATAACACATTCATATTGTTTTGTTTATGATTTATATCTTCCATGCGATTCTTTTCTTAAAATGTTTATTCTTATTACTTATTTTTTTTTGATTTAGTATAATATAACAATAAAAAAAAATCTTAAAAATCTGTGTCATTACTAGCATAGTATTGCATAGTCTTGGAAAAAAATGAATGACTCGCTAGAGCAACTTGCAGATAAAGTGTTGCATGAAAATGTTAAAAATATTGAAATGATCAGTTATTTTAAGAGATCAACAGAGAAATGTCCAGTTTTCTTAGGCGTAATTAATAAAAATTATGGTGAAGTAAGTCCTCTGTTAAAAAAGGGATTAATTAAAGATTTAGAGCCTATTAAAAGCTATATCTTTAATATTGATAAATTTGAAAACGCGTTCTATGGGAAATATCAAGAAAAAATAGATGTTAGAAAAGAAGATATTTTTAGAAAGAAAAGGAAAAAAAAAGAACTTACAGAACTTACTGAAGATTTGACCCCAAAAGAAGAATCTAATGATTATGATGAAAAATTAAAAATTTGTCTTGAATTTGCCAAAAAAACCGTATTAGAACTTGATCAAATGGAAAGAGAGAAAGAGAATTTTAATAATATGATTGCAGAATTACAAAATGAAATGCAAAATGATCCATATTACCATTTCTTAATATTCATTCGAAGTGATAAAGAATTTATTTTTAATAAGAGAACTGAAGATAATAATAGGGTAATTCATAAAAAAGTATTGAATTATCTAAATAAAATTACTGAAGGTAAGGGTTGGCAAATGTTTAATGATTTAATAAAAAAAGGATTTTATAAAGAATATTCTCCCGCAAAGAACTACTATATAACAAAATTAGGATTATTAGTTGATGCAAAATTAAAAGCATTAAAATGGAATCAAGATGATGAATATGAAAAAAATGAAGCTGAGATTATTCAAGAGGAGGAAATTAAAAAATATAAAGAAATTGCTAATTTAAATTCTTAAAAGATTTTTCATAATTTAATCAGACTTTTGGATATAAAATTTCTTCAGCTTTTATCTTATTACCATATATTTCATTTGCTAATTTAGCCAATCCATCATATCCAATAGGTTCTTTTGATAATTTTTCAGATGACCAGATTTTAAAATTCTTAAATTCTTCTTTAATTTCTTTTGAATAATTCAATTGTATTGATCTAAGATTTTCACAGAATTCACAATTTTCAGCATAATTTTCAGGCGTTAACATATTGATATGAATTCCTTCAAGATCTATATATTTATTTGTTAATTTTCTTGCTCTCTTTATTTCCTCAAAACTAGGCTTTTCTGCAATTGATACTAAACGCAATGAACCAATATCATGTATTAATTGAGTAATTTTTTCTCCCCTTTTTTCTAGTTCTTGAATCATTTTTAAAACATCTTCTCCTAATTCTCTTCTTTTTTTAGAATCAGATGGAGGATTAATAATATTACTAAATACTTTTGAGATCCTTCTTATTGCTTTTTTAACAGAATTAAAGAAATTTAAAGAATATTTTAAAACAATTTTAACTTGATCTTCTGGGATTTCAAAAAGAGTTATCATATTAGCTGTCGGAGGAAAATCAGCAACAACAATATCAAATTGAATATCTTTTGTCAAATCTTCAGCATCTAAGATTTTTTGGAAAAACATCGCATTTTTAAGAGCTAATGGAATGGAATCTGTTGTAAAAGTAGTATCAATAAAATTTTCTATTTGGGGAATAAATCCTACAAAAGGCATTTGCTTCATTAAATCTTTCATTTTTCTCAATAAATTTCGAGTGTATTCTTCTGCGTATATATTTGGATCTGGTTCTATTCCCCATAAATTATTATTTATTCGGGTTATTTTATTCCCTATTTCTTTTAAGAATAGATCGGATATATTATGAGCCATATCAAAAGATATAATTAATACTTTTTTATCTGGGAGCAATTCTGATAATTTTAAAGCTGTAGCAGCACTAATAGAACTTTTTCCAACGCCACCTTTACCACCTATAACAATTATGCGTTCCATTTTTATCAAAGAAAAAATAAAAAGTCATTTAAAATATGTGATCTAGTTGTTTTTGTAATTTTATATTAGTAATTATAAAAGATTTTATCAAAAAAAAATATGGTATTATAAACTGATAAATCTTGATAGTATCTCTTTATAAATAGTATCCTTTTCAATAATAGTACTAT
>CAZGJX010000153.1:0-7142 GCA_964525635.1 uncultured archaeon | reverse complement strand
ATCGATAAAAAGTAAAAGAGGTGAGGTATAATGTAAAAAAAATACTCGGTACTGTTTAAGGAGGTGATGAATTGAGCCTAAATACAAAATTAAAAAATCACTACATCTTAAAACTCTTACTTTTGTAAAGCAATTCTGTTTTAACCTAATACTATGGGAATTAATTACAAATAACAAGATAATTTCCTATCGCATGAACTCTCCATGAACGAGGGGTCATTCCATTTAAAATGAAATGGTTTTCTACGACAAACAGGCCAACCCGTAGTAGAAGCGGTTGTGTACTCGTAGGAAGCCACGGTCTTTAGGCCTTGTGTAGTTCACAAGTAGAATTGATATTCAATAAGATTAAGTATAGATTTAAAGAATGCTTTTTTTTTAAATTATTTTTAATCTATAACAAGTTCAATATATAGATATAAAGTTATCATCTTAATTTTTTCCATATGTATAAGTAATTCCATTTTTTCTATTTTCTTTAAGAAAAGTTTTAATATGAGAAGTATAATTTACCATATTTCTATCCGTTATGGCTTTTCTTAACTCTTGAAAAATTTCTTTGTTTATATGTAAAACTTGTTTCTTAGTACTCATATATAATCTTAATTTTAATCTTAATGTTAATTATATAATTTTTAACAATTAATATAATATTTTCAGAGTCCAATTTTTAATAATATTAATATAAATTTCAAATCATTATTTATATAATATTCAATTACACAAAAATTCTCCACATGAAGAAAAAAAAAATTAATTTGATCATTTAATTACTAATATTTAAAGTCTCTAAATAAAAATCATTATCTAAATTTAAAATGAATATCATTCAAGTCTTAATGACAATTACTAATGTCTTTGTTATATATATATTAATATTTTATATCTTTATTAAAGAACCATTAAAGAGGGCTGAGAAAAAAAGAAAAAAAAAGGAAAGAGAAGATAAAGTATCAGAAGTTCTGGAAAAATATGTAGAGGAAGATAAAAAAGAAAAAAAAAAAGATAAATACAGTAAAGTATCAAATTTAATTGCTAATACTGAAAAAGAGATAAGAAAAACTGTAAAAAAGAAAATAAAAGTTGCAGAATCAACATTACAAAGAAAAGAAAAAAAACTGATGAAAAAAGGAAGTGAAGAATATTCTATTTTTGCTTCAAAACTCCATTCTGCAATGCCAAGGACAGAAGATGAATTAGAACAAGATATTGAAGATCTCCAAGAGACGCTAACTACATTAGATTCTATAGATAAATTCTCTGAAGGTAAAAGGAAAAAGAAAATAGATGTTGGATTGGGTATATTCTATGATAAAATGGTCAGAAAATTTCAAGAAATTATTCAACAGAATAATTTAGATGATTTTAAATTTATTCCAATTCAACGATTTAAATATCATGTAGTAGATAAGATTAAAAATCTTAAGGATGATGATTTTCTGCATGTATTAAATATAATGAAAGAAACAAACCTTATACAAAATCTTATTGAAGTAAATCCAACCTTATCCTTTATCCTATTTTCAGAAGAAAAATTAGATTTATCTAAATCTGAGAAAGTAATTCTTACTTTTGTTTATGATGAAGATATCTTGACAATCAAAAAATTATTAGAACTAACTCAATGGAGTGAAGAGTATGCATTAAAAACGCTTAAAGAACTCTTAAAAAAGAATCTATTAGGTTTGGTAGATGATTTAATAAAAGTAGAAAGTTTTGAACCCCTTGCTGAGCGTAAGAAATGGAATCAACTAATTAAAGATTTTTTAGAAAAAGAAAAACAAGATAAAGAAAAAAAGTTTCAAAAAAGGTTATTGAAAAGACAAAAACTAAAGGAAAAATTGGAGGATCTAAAAAAAGAGATAGTAGAAAAGCAATCAGAAGAAATTATTGATATTAAAGAGAAAAAAAGAAAGAAAAAAAAACCAGAGATAAAATTTGATAAAAAACCAACAATTAAGGATTTACCCAAAACTAAATCTACTAAAAATAAAAAAAAAGAACTTAATAAAATTCAAGAAATAAAAGATAAAGATTCGTTAATAGGTGCTATGGAAGAGCTGGATAAGGAGATTAAATATTCAAAAGCAGATGAAATGGAAGAAAGCAAAAAAGAAAATGATTTATCAGAATATCCATTGAAAACAGATAAAATTCCTGAAGAAATAACAGATATAGAAAATATTATATCAGAAATTATTTTAAAATTTGATGAGAACTATTCAATGATTAATGGAGGATTTATACAATATGAAAAAATTTGTAATTATATCCTTCAAGAAAGTGCAATAGTTATCAAGGAAGATCTAATTAAAAAAGTTCTAAATCAGTTATTATCGCTAAAAATGATAACAAATTCTTTTAAAATTGGCAAAACCACATTTTATATATTCAAAGATTTAAAATTAAAGGAAAGAGAGAAAGAATTAATTTTATTTGCAATAAATAAAAATCCTATGAAAAAAGAACAATTCATAAATGAATTAAATTGGGATGATGATGAGGTTTTAAGAACAATGAAAAGTCTCCAAGATAAGGGAATTTTAAGATTAGAAAGTAATCAAATTATACTCCCTGGTATTATTCAGGAGGAACAAGATACTGATTTTATAATTTTTTAAATATTCTATGTAAATATAAATAAAATATATTTAATTGAGAAAAATAAATAAATTCTTTTCAAAAAAAATCAGCTCCTATAAATAACATCAGATTTTTATATATAATTTTCCTTTATATAATTTTTAACTCTATCTATCTCCTCAAGATAAGTTCCTCTATCTCCGAATATATAAAACCGAACGTCAGGACCAGTTCCAGAGGGCCGAAAATATAATGTAGAATCTTGGCTTTTTAGCTGATAAATATCAATTATCCCCATATTATCTTTTAGGGCTATTATTTTATAATTTTTACAATCAATTTTAATAATTTTTCCATCATTTATCTTGAAATTTTCCATAATTCTAACTTTTTCTTCATCAGTTGCTTTAATTGTTTGATTAATACCCTTTATTGACCAATCGATTGATTTAGATATTTTATATCCACGACTAATTAGCTCAGTTATTATAACTAATGCAGGTACAGGATATTTATCAGCAATTAGGGGAAAATCGGTTTGAAATTGATAGTCCTGTAAATTTCTATTTTTTGATACTTGTAATATATTTAAGGTATGACCTCCAGATTCTTCCCACATAACTACAATAAATGATGCTTCTTCCAAATTACTGTTTTCCATTTCATCTATTATTTTTTTTCTCAAAGGTTCATATTTGTTAATTTGAATAAGATTATTATTTTCCTCTTTCATATATAGAATAGCAGAATTTATTTTAGATTGGTCAATTTTTACATTAAATAATAAATATAATATAATTCCTAGATGTTTATATCCGACACCTGTAAGTATATTTAAGAAACTTGTGTGATCCCCTCTTAAGTCAGAGGGAATTGTTCTAATATTTATTATTTCTTTTTTAAACTCTTTTGTTAAGATATTATGCATTGCGGTGTATATTTCATTTGGTATATAAAAGTAAAAATCTCCATTTTGTTTAGCATAAAGTGCAATTCTATCCCGATCTGCGTCAAGAAGTAATGCTAGATTAGAATTAGTATCATGCATTATTTTTTTTAATTTCTTTTCCTTCACTACTTGAATTGGATTAGGAGGATTAATAGTTTCATCAACCAAATGTACATTTGCTCCTAATTGTGTAAAGAGATTTACAATACCTTCTCCTTTTCCTAAATATGGCCATATTACTAAATTTGTGTTTACTAGACTTTTTATTTCAATAATTTTAGATAATATTTTTATAACATAATCATTATTTTTCTGGATAGCATCAATTAAAATAGGTTTAAAATCAGTCTTTAGCTTTATTTCCTTTAAATTTAATGCAATTGAGGATACATCTTTAAAAATATCCCCTGAAATTGGAATTGGATAGTACATATAAAATTTTATCCCATTCCACGATAAATCGTTATGACTTGCAGTTAAGACAATAACCAGATCTATATTATCATATAAAACAACTGATGCTGAACCATAAGGAGAAGAGATTCTTGATTTTCCAATTTCATCTTTTTGATAATATATATTATATCCTTCATAGGCAAAGATTTGTGAACAATAATCTAAAAGTATATCTTTGCTTGGTCTGTCATCTGTAACAATTAACACGTTCGAGTTTTTATATTCTTCCATATTTTTAAATTTTAGACTAATTGCTTTAAAAACTCTAAGAAATAGAAGAAGTTTTTTGCGAGAAACGATATATTTTAAGTTATTCTCTGTTTTTATTATATCACAAATTTGAATTCTAAGTCCAGATGTAGGTGCTACAATTGGATCGATAATTCTTTTTTCTTCTTCTGTTAAATTAAATAATTTTAAAAGATTAATATTATTTTTTACTTGCTCAAATTCTATTTCCTCAATTTCAAAATCAAAATCAATCAATTTTTTCACCAATTATATAATATATAAAAAAAGTGTGGAACAAAATATAATATTTCTTATTCTCTAAGTTATAATTTAAAATATTTCTGTTTTAATCAGTTATTATACTAGATTAATTTAACCATAGATTATCAATATTTAATAATAAAATTAGTCATTTTAAATATGAAAGAGTTAAATATAGAGAATTAAGTAAATTTATTTTATTGATATTTATTTTTCAATTTTTTGAATTGCTTCATTTAAAATTGCATGGATTTTTTCCCTATAATTTTCATTAATAGCAATCATGTCATGAGTTTTAATTTTATGACCCCCTTCTGAAAAAATTTTCTCACAAAATTCTGGACTTAATCGATTTGGTAAATCTTGCTTATTAGCTATTCCAATTACTAATATATCTTTAAAATATTTTTTTAAAAGTTCTTGAATGATCGCTTTTGTTGAATTTAGATTTTCAAATGTTGAATCAGTAACAAGAAGAGTTATGTCTGTTCCTTCTAACAAAGTTTTCCAAAGTGATCTGAATTGACTCTGCCCTGCAAAATCCCAAAACATAACACTTCTATTAGTTTTTAATCCTTTTCCGTCATATGATGTAATATCTGCTGTGACAGTTGGAACATATTCAAGATCAATTTTTTTTCCACATATTAAATGAAGTAGGGATGTTTTTCCAACACCACCAAAACCTAATATACTTATTTTTATTGATTCTAAAATGATGTTATCTAGCTCTTTTTCAAATTCAAAAAAAATAGATCTATTTCCTGCCCAACTTCCATCTTTGACAATTTTACCATATTTTTCCATAAAACTTCCCCTTATAGTATTGATTTTTGAATTAATTAGAGCATCTTCATCTTCTAAATCCGCACATAGGACAATGAGTATGTTACTTATGATTGTATAATAGTACTTGTAATCTTCAGTAGAAGTACTTTTAATATCCGATTGACTTATTTCTTTCATAAATCCTGAAAAGGCACTTAGAAATCCTGCAAGAAGATCTCTATCTATATCAGTCTCCCCATAATTTCTAAATATAAGTGATTTTCCAGTTTTAGTTAGGATATTGATATATTGTATCAAAATATTCCTCTCAGCTATATATTGCACTCTATTTTTTTATTTAATATATAATAAATAGAATATCTATTTTACGATAGAAATTAAAAACTTGAATTTATATTTTTATATTATATTTATTTATTAAATACAATTAAAATTATCTTTTTAGAAAAAATAAATAGACTATAAATAAATTAAATTCCTTTTTTGAAATTTGGAGGTCTTCTATGAAAAGCGATAAAATGAATCCAGAACAAGAAAAAAACATAGATGAATTAGAAAAAAAAATAAATGAGTTTTCTTCAATTCTAGAGAAATTTGGAATGGATATAGTAACAAAATTGGGAAATGTGACCTTCAATATAAAAGTATTAACAAATAAAGTTGATGATTTAAGTAAAGCAACACTCGATATAAAATCATTAAAACCTCAGTTAAAAAAAATAATAGATAATCAAAATAATCTCGATGAAGAAGTAGATTTATTAAAATCATTAATACTCAAAAAATCACAAGCAGCAGAAAAATCCAATGATAAAATTATTGAAAGAAATATGGCAGCTACAGATAAAAAGCAATTAATTGTTGGCGATCTCAATGAATTAAAATCTACAATTGAGACTATGAAGGATCCCGATTTTTTAATAGAAAATCTTAATAAAATAAAGGAAAATATATTTGAATATACGGGTGGACATAAAATACTTTATGAAATATCCAAAATAATTAATAAAATTGAAAAAGAAAAAGAAATAACTTCAGAGCTAATAGATATTATTACTGAAAAAACAACATTTTGGAAAAATAAATTATAGTTATTATCTTTTAAGGTTTCTTCATTTTCGATTGAAGGACAATATCAGCAATTTTTTTAAAAATTATTTTCACGTTTTCTCCTGTTAGAGCAGATGTTTCAAAATAAGTTGCATTTAGCTCTTCAGATAGATGTTGCATCATAGGTACTATTATTTTTCGGTCATCCTTTAAATCTATTTTATTCCCAACTAAAATTCTTGGCACTCCACTAAGACCATATTTTACTGCCGTATTATACCAATTTTTCACATTTGAAAAAGTACTACTTCTTGTTACGTCAAATACTAGAATCATTCCGTCCGCTCCATTAAAATAGGGGCGATGAAGCATATAAAATTGTGGTTGCCCCGCTACATCCCAGAACATTAAATTTACAACTACCTCTTTTCCCATTGGATCATTTATTTCTAATTTTTCTTTTACAATTTGTACCCCGACAGTTGGAAGATATTCTTTATTAAATTTATTGGATGTAAATTGGGTAAGTAGAGATGTCTTACCTACAGAAGGATCTCCAATTACAATAACCTTATAAATATGTTCAGTTTTAGCTTGAAATACTATTTTATCATTATTATTTGCGCTCATAATACATTACAAAATTTATTTGTTACATATAGAGTTATTTTGATATTTTTATATCTTTACAAATTAGAAAAAACAGGTAAATTATAAATATTTTTATATTTCTCTATTTGAATTATCTTTTTCTAAGAAAATAAAAGAAAAAAAAAAAAGGATTAAATTTTTTTGCTATTTTTGAGTTTTCTTACTACTCCCA
>CAZGJX010000152.1:4791-7520 GCA_964525635.1 uncultured archaeon | reverse complement strand
GTTTTGCAAAACAGTTATTTTGCACCCATTTTCCATTAAAATATTCAATTTTTCCATGGAAAAAAAATTTATTTAATTTTAGACAGTTACTCGATTTTAAATCTATCAATAATATAAACAATCTCTTTTTTTAGGAATAAAAATATCCTTTTTTATAATTACTTAAGTTAGATCTAAAACACCATTATTAACGTTAAAATATTTTCATATTAAAATATCTCTCATTCCAGAAATTTTCTTCTGTTCTATATTTGGATAATTAATTTTTGGATTTTGATAGATAATAATATCTTTCAAATTTATATTAATATTAAAAATTTTCATGAATATAATAAACAATTTAATCAAAAGGATTATTTATAATATAATAGAGTATAAAATTATAATCTCAAACAAACTATAGAGAAATTATTATTAATTATATATTGTTGCTTTAATGAATGGTAAAAAAGAGAAAATTAATATGGATAATCTGAATAAAATTAAAAGTATTTTAAAAGAACATCAGCAAGAATTAAAGAATAATTTTTTTGTTGAGAAAATTGGAATTTTTGGTTCATATTCAAGAAATGAAGAAGATCCTGAAAGCGATATTGATATCTTAGTGGAATTTAATGGCCCAATCGGGTGGGATTTTATTGAATTAAATGATTTTTTAGAAAAACTCCTAAATAAGAAAGTAGATTTAGTAAGTATTAATGCATTAAAACCTCAATTTAAGATGGATATCCTTAATGAAGTGATATATGTATGAGAAATAATGAAAAAATTATAAAAATTATTTTAGAAGATATTCTTACATTTTGTAGTAAAATTATCCGTTATAAAAAAGATATTAATGAAGATTCATTTAAAAAAAATGAATTGATAATAGATGCAGTATTAAGAAACCTTGAATTAATTGGAGAAGCTTCAAGTAGATTACCTGATGAATTTAAAAATGAATACTCTGATCTTCCTTGGAGAAAAATTATAGGATTAAGGAATATTGTCATTCATAATTATTCAAATGTAGATATTAATATAATTTGGGATATTATCACTATAAACATTCCTAAGCTGAGAGAAAATATTGAAAAGATTTATAATAAGGTTTTTGATACTTCTAATTAATTCTAAATTAGCTTTTTTCTGTATTTTTGTTTATGTTTGTTTATATTATATATATTAATATTTCTAATCCTTAACGAATTAACAAGTATCACTTATTAGCGTGAAGCTAGCAAAAGAGTTATTTTACATTTATTTTCCATTAAAATATTGTCATTTTCTATAAAAAAAATTTATTTCTACCAATAATAAATATTCATCTTTTCTACTAATAAATGGAACTACTTTTTCAGTATAAATAAAATTTTCAATTGATTTCTTTTTTCCATTTTTATTACCTTCTGTGAGATCAAATCTATAATCTTGATAAACCAAAAAGCAATGTACCATTGGTACATAAAGTATTTTATATTTTTCTAAAATTTTATTAGCACCCGTCGAGATATCTTCAGTATACTTATAGATCCCAACTTTTTTATAGAGAGGGATACCAAGTTCTTCAGCAAGACCAGCAATGATTGCATGTTTAGTTGTGCAAGTTCCCATTTTTTCTTTAAAAAAGCTCATTTTATCATCATAGTTTGAATTATAACCTTATTTTTCATTATGGACGTAATTAAAAGCTTCTTTAAATGAATTAATTCCTAATTCCAAAAATTTTTTCGATATTTCGCCTATAGATTTGATTTCTAAATCAGGGAAACTACTATATGAATCCATTATTTTACCTTTTTATTTATTTTGTTTATAATATGATTTACTTTTATTCTATTAATATATATAAGGTTATAAATTATTTTTTAAATTTCTAATAAATTTTGACTAATAATTTAGGATATTTCAGTGTGTTCGCCAGTTACCATATAATACACTTTTTCTGCAATTTTGCATGCATGATCTCCACATCGTTCTAAGTATCGAGCTATCATTTGATAATGAGCACAAGGTGTTATATTTTTATTATCTTCCATCATATAAGTCAAACATTCTCTGAAGATACTCCATCTGAGTTTATCGATTTCATCATCTCTCTCTTGAAAGTTCTTTATTATATTAATATCTGCCTTATCAAATGCTTCTAAAGCATCCTTTATTAAATCGCGCACATGCTCCCAAATATGTTCTAAATTTATCAATTTTATTGTTGTTGATGTTTTTGATAAATTCTCAATTACTATATTTGCTATATCTTTTCCATATCTACCAATTCTATATAAATAAGTATTAACTTTTAAACACGTTGCGATTCTTCTCATATCAATTGCCATTGGATTATGTAAAGCAATTAATTTTAAAGCTCTGTCTTCAATATTTACATCAAACTCGTTTAATTGTTCTTTCTTGGGTTTTACAATCTTAGCAAGTTCAATATCATTATTAACTAAAGCAATTATTGAATTATTTAGCATATTTAATGCAAGATTACCCATATCTAATATTGAATTTTTTAATTCAACTATTTCTCTATGAAATTCTCTTGTTGTCAATTTAATTACCTCCTAACCAAATCTTCCTGTTATATAATTTTCTGTTAATTTTTCTTTTGGATTCTCAAAAATTTGTTCAGTTTTTCCAAATTCAATCATTTTTCCCAAATACATGAATCCAGTATAGTCACTAACCCTCGCTGCTTGTTGCATGTTATGAGTAACAATAATTATTGTATATTTCTTTTTTAA
>CAZGJX010000152.1:0-4691 GCA_964525635.1 uncultured archaeon | reverse complement strand
TCATATTATCAGCTATTGACATTGGAAAAGGATTCGGTTTTTGAAAGATCATACCAATTTGAGTTCTTATTTTTCTAACATTTGCTTTTTTCTTGTAGATATTATCTCCATGAAAAAGAATTTCACCAGTTATTTTACAATTATCAATAACATCATTCATACGATTAAAGCATCGAATTAAAGTACTTTTCCCACATCCTGATGGGCCGATAATTGCAGTTACTTTATTATTTGGGATAGAAAAATTAATATCTATTAATGTATGATTATCACTATACCATAAATTCAAATCCTTTATTTCAATACTTGCATCTTTTTTATTTATATTATTACTGTTCATATTATCTCTAAATCCTCCAAATGTTTCTTTAATCTTGGTATTTAATTTTATATTCAAATTTAATCACCATATTTTTTTTTTCTGGTAATTATTTCTAATTACAAAAGCTATGGAATATAATATAATAATTATTAAAAGAAGAGTCAAAGCTGCTCCTCCTGCTGGAATAATTGCCTCATTTCTTGGATAAGCAACCAATAAAATAAAAATATGGTATGTTAATGCATTAGTTGGTAAAAAAATATTAAATGGTAATCCCTTATTTATTGTAGATGTTGCAGTATGTATGATGGGTGCAGTTTCTCCAGAAGAACGTCCCATTCCTAAAATTACACCTGTGATAATCCCTGGAGTAGACGCACCTAATACTATTTTATAGATACTCTGCCATTTAGTAGAACCTAGCGCCAAGCTCCCTTCTCTAAATGATTGAGGAATTGATTTAACAGCTTCTTCTGTTGTTTTAATAATTGTTGGTAATATCATAAGAGCTAATGTTAATTGTCCCGCCAATATACTATAAGATCCACCTGCAAGTTTGAGAAATCTGATAAAAAAGAGAGAACCAAAAATCCCAAATATTATAGAAGGTGTTCCATTTAAATTATCTATACCTGTTCTGATCACTCTAGTGATTTTACTATCTTTAGCATATTCCGATAAATAAATCCCGGCAAGAATTCCAATTGGAACTGCAAATAATACACTTCCACCAGTTAACATTAGAGTCCCTATTATACAATCTAATATTCCTCCTTCTGGACCAGAAGATGTAGTTGTAAAGAAGGAGGGAAAATTTGTAAAAATGGCTTTTATTCCCAAATTTACAATAAATATAATAACAATAGCTAATGATAGAAGAACAAATATAATTGCAATTGATATAAATCCATAATATATTTTTTGTTGAGAATTTGCTGGAATTCTTCTTAATAAATAATAAAATCCAAGAAAAGCAGAGATAATAAGTAATGTAACTATTAAGCCCCACCATGTACTTAGTATCCAAATTATTAGTGGAAATCCAATTCCATATAGAATTATTTTATTTCTATTGTCTTTTATAAATGATTTAACAGTATTCCTTTTATTTATCACATAAAGTAATGATAAAATAATGATTATTCCAATCAATAAAAGAATTACTGAAAATATAAATGTAAAAAAGAAAAAATCCAATATCCATAAGATAACAAATAATGCCATTGTATATTTTACTACTTTTTTTGAATATTTTTTAGAAAAAATTCTTATTTTTTCATTTCTTAAAGCAATTGAATTTATTATTAAATAGCCACATGAAGAAGCTACTGTAAGAAATGGTATTGAAATAAGACCAATAATATTTCCAAACCAAATACTAATTATAAGACAAATTAATAATCCATATAATATTCCTTTTAAAATATTAGATACTATTACTGAATATCTATCTTTTTTTTGTTTTAATTCTCCTCTAAATTTCTTTTGAATTTTTGAAAGAATAACATTAGCGAAAGTATTTACCATTAATGTTATTAAAAAGAGTACAATACCCAGTGCAAATACCCCCTCTAAAGCTAGACCTGTTGCATCATTAAATTGTCTATTAATAGTTACAGAAATTGTTTGTATTCCTGAAAATACATTCCAAAATGGAAAAGGTATTATTTTTGATCCACCAGTTATTACTTGTAACGCAATTGTTTCTCCAATTGCTCTCCCCAACCCAAGAACGATACCTGCTGTGATTCCTGACATTGCTGCGGGGATTATTGCTTTACTAATAGTTTGCCATTCAGTAGCTCCTAAACCTAGTGAAGCTTCTTTTAAATTATTAGGAACATTACTTATTGCATCTTCACATACACTTGTAATTGTAGGTAATACCATTATTGCTAAAATAATAGATCCAGATAACCATGTATCTCCAGAATCTAAACCAAACCAAGAAGCAATCCAATTATTAAAAAAAACTGCTCCGAAATAACCCCAAATTACAGAAGGAACTCCAGACAAGATTTCTAAAGAAAATTTTAGATATTTTCTTAATTTTGGAGGACAAATAACTGCTATATATATAGCACTAGCTATTCCAAGGGGAATTGCAATTACCATAGCTAAAAAAGTAACAAGTATAGTTCCAATAATTACTGCTCCTGCTCCATAAAGATCATGACTAGGCAAATAATTAGTGTCAAAAATAAAATCAGAGATTTCAATCTTAGTAAAAAAATTACTTCCTTTAGAAAACAAGAAATATATTATAAAAAATATAGATATAAATGCAATAGATGCACATATAAATAAAATATATTTAATAATCTTATCCGATTTGATATTTAATTTTAATGAATCTTGATTTATACCAAAATTAGTATTATTTATTACATCTTCACTATATTCTACTGTCATTTTTCATAAAAAAAAGTATTATATATATTGAGTTAATTAAAATTTCTTTTAACGAGGATGATATAATGCTATAAAACCTTCATCTTCAGCTATCTGCTGACCTATAGGACCAAATACATAATTTATAAAAGACATTGTGCCAATATTTGGTAGACCATTAGTAACTAAATGAAGTCTTCTTGCAATTGGATATGAACCATCTAAAACAGTTATCTCAGTAGGAATTGTACTATTAATTGGAACTAAGTGATGTTCTACATCATCATAAAATCCTAATCCTACATAACCAATTGAAAACTCATGAGATGCAATATAACTTGCAACAAGAGGATTTTCATCTTCAGTATGGAAAGAATTTACATTATTAATGTATCCATCATCATCACCTAATTCTTCACCGTTAAATTGTACTAACTCTTCAAATGAACCTCTTGTACCTGATCCTTCCGCTCTAGTTACAACTTCAATAGCATCAGCTGATCCACCTAAAGCAGGAACACCATATTGACTAGCAGTATTCCAAGTTGTATATGTACCATTATAAATTAAAAAGAGTTGTTCCATTGTAAGCTCAGTTACTCCATGAGATGCTCCGTTATCAAATATTATAGCTATACCATCAGCAACAAACTGCCAGTCTATAAGGTTAGGCTCTTCAAGATATTCATCTGTTTTAATATTTCGAGAAGACATTCCTATTTCTGATAGACCTTCTATTGCATTGGTTATACCTGTAGAAGATCCTCCAGAAGAGACTCTTATATCATAATTAGTATAATTTTCCATAAATCTCTCAGCACATTCAGTTATAATAGGAAAACAAGTCGTTGATCCAGATATATGTAAAAATATTGGATCAGAACCACTATCTCCTTTAGTTTGTGTTATAATTAGGTTGTAACCTTGTAATCCGATCGTAACTCCCAGACCAGCAATTAAAACTACCAAAAATAGTTTATTAAATGTTCTTTGTTCCATTTTTTTAAATACACTTATTAGTTTTTATATAGATTATTTTTTGAATTAATAAAAGATATTTCGACATATAATATGATGATCTATTTAGTTTAAATAGCCCTATATAATCTATAGAGAGAGAAACAATAATATGATTTTACCAATTAGAGCATTTACAGATTTATAGATCAATTAATAAATCTAATTCATATTGTTTTTTTTCAATATTAATATAAGACAAATAAATTATAACTATAACTAATAAAAAAAGATCTATCATTAATCTAATTTGGATTCTTTTATCTCGTTTTATCAGAAAGAAATGTAAATATCAGAAGAAAATGAAAATTATAA
The DNA here is from genome assembly GCA_964525635.1 of uncultured archaeon. Classification (GTDB taxonomy): domain Archaea; phylum Asgardarchaeota; class Lokiarchaeia; order Sigyniarchaeales; family SOKP01; genus JAFGOA01. The sequence continues at coordinate 646 of CAZGJX010000152.1, read as the reverse complement.
TTAACTTTAATTGAAAAAATCTAATATTTTTGATTAAGATTCAAAGCAAATTGGGGGATTTTAGCTATTGAGAATATTATACAGCATTAAGTTCAAGAGTGAATTTATTTTGGAGTCTTTTTTTAATTTTGATTAATATTTTTTATAATGTATATGATTTATAGATCTTAAAAATAAAAATCAATCTGTTTTATATTTTTAATGATTTCTTTAAATTTTTAATAATCTTAATAAAATTTTCTTTAATGTATTAGTTGAATTACAAAACGGACTAGGAAATTATACTGCAATCCTTCATTATCGCATTAATTTTCAATGAAAGAGAAGATATTGTTCAGGAAAAGGTGTTTTGCAAAACAGTTATTTTACACCCATTTTCCATTAAAATATTCAATTTTTCCATGGAAAAAAAATTAAAACAATGTTAAAATTCAAATAGAAATATTTCAGTTCCACTCATTAGAATAATCTATTCCATTATTAATGATTATCAATGGGATCAATCCTATTTAGAAGTTTGATTTTATCAAAATCTTTATCGTGAGAATAAATATTTTTGATATTATGCTCCAAAAGACTTGCTGCAATTAGTGAATCTCTTCCACCAGTATTATATTCCTCAGAAATATTAAAAGCAAATAATATT
>CAZGJX010000151.1:0-7544 GCA_964525635.1 uncultured archaeon | reverse complement strand
ACTAATAGCATCTACTCTTGGGATCTTTCTATTAATAATTTTCTCTAGTTGCTTGATTACTCCAAACTCAAAATCAGAGATTTGGAACTTTTCATTTTCTCTAAGATTTTCACCCATAATATTTACCAACTCAAAATAGTTTTAAATAAAATTAAATAATCTAAATTCAATTTAAATATAAATTTTTTGGAAACCCTTCAGTTTATTAACTTTAGCATTTTAAAGATGAGAAAAAATGCGCCATCCGGGGTTCGAACCCGGGTTTCCGATGCGAAAGTCAGAACTATTCGCTCATCGGCTTGGGAAGCCGAGATCCTACCGCTAGACTAATGGCGCTTTTTATTTATATTAAATTTTATTAACATATATTTTTTACCAAGATAATCCTTTTTTAAATCTTAGATCACTGATAATTTTCTTTGCTTCATGTTGAGGAATATCCATATAAGCATAAAATTCATTTTGCCAAAAAGCTCTTCCAGATGTGATTGATCTTAGATCTTCAGCAAATTTTATCGAATACCTCACTGGCAAAAGAATTTCTATAGTAGCTTGAAATTCATTATCTTGGTTTACCTCTTTTATCTTTCCAGAACATTTTGATAAAATAGATAATGCATTTTTAATATAATTTGGAGGTAATTGTATAATTGTGTGGTATATGGGTTCAAGTAATACCAATTCTGCTTCATTTAAACCCTTTTTTATTGCATCATAAAATAGCATTGATAATTCTGTAAATGCATTTTCTTCATCTAAATCATTTATAACCATTTTATTTATAGTGAGTTTTATTTCTGTTAATTTTTCCCCGCATAAAGGACCGTTTAAATGGATATTATCAATAATTTCTGGAATCATTGATTTATAGGAATCATCTAATTCTATATCCGATTCAAAAATTAAGATGTTTTGATCATCATCATACTTCCAACAGTATTCAATTTCTTTTTCGGATAAATTTGTATTATCCTTCAATATTTCATGTAAACGAGTACGTGGTTTAATTGATCCATACTCTATTGATTGAAGAAATTTTACAGATTTCTCATCAAGTCGTCCAACTTTTAATTCAATATAATTCTTCTTATTCTGACTTGATGATCTAATTAGAGAAGATTCATATCTACATGATTCCTTGAACACAGCTCTAGGTTCTGATATCTCTACTTTCACTCCTCTTTTAGCTATCTCATGGGAAGTTACTTCTAAATGGAGAGGTCCCATTCCAGATAATAAAAATTCACCATTCTCTTCATGAATCTCAAATTTAAGATTTGGATCCTCAATCAAGAGATCTCCAATAAGTTTCTTCATTTCTTCTAGATCTCTTAGATATTCTGGCTCTATTGACACAGTAACTACAGGGGTTGTAACATAGTGTACATTACCAAATGCTATCATATTATCTGAGTAAGTACTTTCAATGAGAGTTTCTCCACTTTTTATTTCTTTGAGACCTTCAAGAGCAACAATATTCCCTACAGGAATCTCTTCTACCTGTTCACTCCTTTGTCCCATAAAGAGAGCTACTCTTTGTATTTTTTCAAAATTATTTTCTTTTATTAAAAATACTTCTTTTTTTATTGAACATCTTCCTGAGAAAATTCTACCTGTTATGACTAATCCATGTTTTTTTGCTTGGACTTTACTTACACATATTACTAAGGGACCATTAGGGTCACAATTAACCATTGCTAGACCTATTTTTGAATCAAGATCTCCTTTCCATATTTTACTTATTCTATATTTTTGAGCTTCTTTTGGATTTGGAAGATGATTTACAGCCATTTCAAGAATTGCTTTATCAATTGGTAAGTATACAGCTAAATCAGAATATGTTTCCTTGCTATATGTCTCCTTATCATATCTAGTACTGATATCTTTAAATTTTAAACCACTATCTTGAAGTAGTTTAAGTGTGAAACCCCATTTATGGAGAGCCGAACCAAATGCTACATTTCCATTAGCAGGAGATACTTTCCAGTCTTTATCAAATGGTGGTTCGGCATATCTTTCTATAAGCTTGTTAAAATTATTAATGATTCTTGTATACTTTTTTCTTATTTCTTCTTCATTTAATTTTAATTCTCTAATTAAACGATCCACTTTATTTATATATAATACAGGTTTTACCCCTTCATCTAAAGCTTGTCTAATTACGGTCTCTGATTGTGAAATTATCTCTTCCACGGCATCTACTACGACAACTACACCATCGATTAATCTTAAAGCACGGGTAACTTTTCCAGAAAAATCTAAATGTCCTGGAGTATCCACTAAATTTACAAGAAAAGGTTCGTGCTCTTTAAATGCATCCTCATAATAAAGAGAAATATTTGTAGATTTCATTGTTATCCCTCTTTCTTGTTCTTCTTCTAAGTAATCTAAAACTCTTGCTTCTCCTGCTAAATCTGGATTTAGAAGTCCTGCTTTGCTGAGCAATGAATCAGATAAAGTAGTCTCTATGGCAAATAGATGATAATTATCTATATGTTTCCATGGTCAATATGTCCAACAAAACCTATATTTCTTATATTTTCCGTTTTTTCCATTAAATCTAATATTTCAGTAATATCTTTCCTGCGTGGCATATCAGTCTTCACAGTATTTTATTTTTTAGTAATTTTAAAAAAACCTAATAATATCAATTCTTTCAAAAACCAAAATCAATTAGGTTTTTAGCAAACTTAATAAAACATAGCTAAAGAAATAATTAAAAATTTACTAATTAGTATATAGAGCTATTAATCATAATTTAATAAAATTAGGATAAATCAGTTACTGATATCTTTTTTTTTAAAGTAAAAATACCCAAAGACTAAGAGAGCAAGGGGAACAACAAGCAGATAGATGAGGGAGAATAAAGGCGAAATGTAATTTGTCTCATATGTGACATGATTAACATGTTCTGTAGAACCAAAAGGTAAAAATAAATTATATAGATCGGATGAAAGTATGGTAAAGACCTTAAAGAGATAAAGTAAAAGATTCCCAAAATGGTAAGTCGGATCAAAAAGATAAATATAGTATTTCTCATATAGAGAAGTCCCCTCAGAAGAATCTAAAAGATGTGCTTTAAAGATAAAGGAAAAAATAACTATTAAGAAAATTATTATCAAAATAGGGATAATAATAGCATTTCTTGGAGTTCTTGCTATACATGAGATACAAAATGCAATGCATTCAAAAAAGAAGAGTGTTAGCAACCAATTTAATAGGTTAATTACAAAAAAGGAGAATATATCTTCTTATTTCCTCCTCTCTAAATGATCTCAAAAATCTAATGCTTGATACGTTACTAGATAATCTTTCCAATCTCTCAAAAAAGTTAGCAGAAGAAGTATCCTCATCTGCCAATGAATTAACATAATTATCAATTAAATCAAAATATCTCATCGGAACAAAATATTGATGAATCTCATCTTAAAGGGCATATAAAAAACAGATAACGAGTATAATTAATGAGTGAGTTCTTTTATAGAATCAAAAAAACGCTAAAAAAGAGAGTTTGGCAAATTCTATGATATGAAGAATATAATTTAGGAATAACCTTACTCCTTTTGGTGGTTCTACTTCATATGGTTGGCTTAACGATGATAAATAGAAAATATATCCTGCAAATAGAATAACAGGTATTATTCTAATTAAATCAATGTAATTATATTTATTCTTTCTCTTGTCCATATGTAAATCCTAATTCATGTATACAACCTAAAATATAATGAGATTTATACAGTCTATCTTTCTATTGAATTAAAATTACCATACTCATTATAAACCATAAAAATTGAAAAGAAAAAAGTCTCCTGAATAAATTATTAAATTGATTTTTGTCTAAATTTAGTCCTGATCCCTTTATAAATAAAAATTTTGTTTAATTTTAGTCCTGATCTTATTTAAATGTAAAAATAGCTTAATTAAAATTTAAAATTAAACATTTAATTGAAAAATGTTTGGTGAAGATAAATATATGAAAAATATTAGTAAAAAGAGAAGAATAATTTCAAAACGGACTACTTTAATTATTTCAATTATAGCTATTACTGCTATTATAAGTTTTTCAAATATTCCTAAAACTTTTGCACATGTAAATACAGAATCTGGTTATGCAGTAGCAATTAAAAGACAAATAATGTATCAAACCTTTTGGTGGGGAATCCCATATCATGTAGAAGAGATCTTATGGATTAATATGAATCATGATATTGCTGATATAATTTTAGGTACAAATAATATTGAACAAGCAGAAGAATTTTATGCCCATATAGCTCTCTCCATAGGAGTCTCAATGACTGGCCCAGAGATGGAGCTTATAATAACTGCTATAGAATTAGAGAGAGCTTTAGCACGTGAAACAGGATATAATAGAGTAAGAGGAGATTGTCTATTTGGGATAGGTGGTCAAATACTCCCTAATCCTCTTACAATAACTTTTTGGTTCGATTATGGTAATGATGGAGTTGGCTATGCTGATGGAGTAGGAGGTATTAATTTACCTTTAGGAGGGGGCTTAGGATTAGCCGTATTGATTGCTAATAAGATTCCCGTTCCAAATGTTTGGATTCGAGTATTATAAAATAAAATTTTTTTTTTATTTTCTTTTTTTTTAACAAATATCAAATTCAGTAATTTCTCACTCAATCTTCACATTAATTAAAGTAAAATCAAAGCTAGCTTATGATATTTAATTAAACGGAATAGACATTCTTGCTTGGGTTGATACTCTATATCTATGAAATCTCATGTTATCATTTATTTTACTTTTTAATTCTAATTTTAATCAGATAATTCCAAGGTTATATCTCTATGTACTAATATATGCCTTAATTAATGATAATATCTAATTTAAGTTTAAATTTTAAAAATGAATTTAATTTCTACAATATGAGGTTATTAAAATGATAAGAAATGAAATGATAGGAGATTAAAATATTTAAAAAATTTAGATTATAGTAGATTTTTATTTGAAAAATATGATATGGATTCAAATAGTAGGTTCGTTAGAAACGCAAGAGACTTTCATATCCTTCTACGCAACGATGAAATAAGCGGATTACCTCGAGACTTATATATTACTCAGCAAAATTTTGATTATATGGAACTGATATATCCTGACCTTGGAAGCATACAGACAAAAATTACGACTTGGATGTATATATTTAGCACAGATTCAAGATCTCTGAATTTTGAATGGTTAAAATATTTAGAACGACAGGTTTGGAAAATTTAGTAAATTTTACACCTCGCAAAATTTAAATAATATGGAGATGGTTTAGTTATTGTGAAAAAAAAAAGGACTATCATAATAAAGAATCAAAGACTAAGGAATATTCGAAAATCATTTCGAGATTTAATTTTTTATGCAAAACATGAAGAAGTAAAAAAAATTCATGAGGAAAAAAGAATTATTATAAATCAAGATCCTAATTCAAAAAATGAAATACTTAATAAAAAATATAAAGAACTATCAGATGAAAGAAGTAAATTAGAAAGCGCATGGAAGAAATCAATCTGCGTTTGTCCTGTTTGTCGTTCTATGGAAAAGGATATGTCTTATATCCCTCAAAAGAAAGAATGGTTTTGCGTCGATTGTGTCAAGGATTTTGATCCTGACGTTGCTCTCGCTCTCAGAAAGAAAATTAAGATGACTCGAGAGCAGATTAGGCAGTTTCTAAGTGAGTTGGCACATATGGACGGGTGTGGTGGAAAAGAATTTCATTACGCTAAAGCAGTAATCTATGGAATGAATATATCCCCTTCTCAACAAGATTTATTTTTGGAGTTATGCAAATTTCATGGGGGAAATTGCGATTGTGAAATTCTTATGAATGCCAGACCATATTTGCTAAAATATAATTTGTGCTTGTATTTTTCCTACGTTGCATGTTAATTCTCTCATTTTATAAATTTTCTAATTGGCAAAAAGAATGTTAATTTAATATGTTTTAAAAATAAACATGGCAATTTTATTTATGAAAAAGTTAGAATTAATGCAGAAAGAATTTAAAGAATGGCTAAGAAAAGTGGAAAACAAAATCATCAAGAATTAAATTGATTTTAAGGATTTAATAGAGAAGAAATTAATTGAAATAGCTAATGAAAATGATTATGAATTTTAAAAACACCTTATCTTTACAATTTTGCAGTAAAAAATAGATTTAAATACAACAAGTTTTACAATTATTATACTTATTCAATTAAGTATTATTGAGGTAATGATATGGTTTTCCTTGATGAATTTAAAATACTACAAGGCATTTTTATATTCGCATTTGTTATAATAACGGTATTTGTAGCCATTAGAATTGGATTAAAATATATTAAAAATAAGAAAATTGAGTATATTTTAATAGGTTTAACTTGGGTTGGATTAGCAAGTCCATGGATTCCAGATGCGATTTGTTTTGTTGCTAACTTATTTTTCCCCAGCATTCCTCACTGGTATCTTAATGAAATATTTTATTTAGTTGTTGGAATGGGGCTTTTACCATTATATGCTGTATTATGGTTAATCGCTTTAAGAAAATTAGTGTATCATAAAAAAGGAATGCACATGATACTTATTAACATCATAATTGGGATTATTTTTATGGTATCGTTTTTTTATCTGCTTTTTGTAGATAAATCTCATATAGCGTCTATTGATCCTATTGATGTATATGGTACTGATTTGGGTATAATTATGCTGTTGTATATACCTTACATTATAGCTCTATTTTTTATTACTGGGCTCCATTTTACTTATTTAACTTATAAATCAAAAAATCCAGAGAATGTATTAAGAGCAAAATTCTTATTTGTTGCAATCATTTCATATACTCTTGGAGCATTGTTAGACTCTGTAATGGCTGCATTATTACCAGAAGTTATTATAATTACAATTATAGCAAAAGTAATCTTAATTACGAGCTCTATTGAATTTTATATTAGTTTTATTTTACCAGATTGGGTAAAGAGGATTTTTTTATAACTATTAATTTCAATTTGATGTTCTTTTATTTATTTACCTTTTTTACCAATTTTTTCTCTTTTATCTTGACCACCAAATTACGGATTGTTATTTTTTCAGTCACTTAAATTTTCTAATCGAAAATGAGATAGTCGTATCTATTAGCTTATTATAATATTTAATAAGAGGGGAAATAATTTTTCGAAACTCAAGATCTTCTTCACTTAATTGATAAAAGAACCAATTATCAGGTGGGTCAGAGCTATCATAAAAATCATTTCCCCAGAATTATTTAATATACTATTATAAAATAACTTCACCATCTATTTTTACAATCCTTCCATCGACATGAAGTCTATTATCACAAAATAGTTCAATAGCTTTAGGATAGATTTTATGTTCCCATTTTAATATCCTCGCACCCAAGGTATCTTTAGTATCTGTATCAAAAACCTTCACACATTTTTGGATAATGATTGGACCATGATCTTCTTCAGGATCAACAAAATGAACAGTCGCTCCAGAAATTTTTACTCCATATTCTAAGGCATCTTTATGGGCATGCATTCCTTTAAATGAAGGAAGTAATGCT
>CAZGJX010000150.1:0-7849 GCA_964525635.1 uncultured archaeon | reverse complement strand
ATATTACTCCAATCCCCCCTGATCTACAGGATATTCATCCTTCTCGATTCCCTTTTGAGATTCCACACCATCTCATCAAATACTATTCCAATAAGGGAGATGTGGTTTTTGACTGTTTTGCAGGATTTGGTACAACCTTAATTGAGGCATTAAGACTTGAGAGAATAGCAGTTGGAAATGATAAGGAAGAAAAATATTGCGATCTCATGGAGAGAAACATCAAGATATTTAAAAAGCATCCGAATTATTTTTCTGACCAAGTGAAGCTATATCGAATGAAGATGTTAATTAAATCTCTAAAGGAAAAAAAGAAATCCAAATCAGAAATTATTGAGTTTTTAATTGAAAGAAAGTATTCAACACAATTAGTTTATGAAGCAGTCAATCGTTTTCATTAGATATTTATCTTTTTTTTATATTCATTTTTATTTTATCCCAAATCTAATTAATGAATTAATAGTTTTAACTCTCCTTTAGATCATCTTAATTATCTTTCCCAGAGATGAGATTATTAAGAACATGAATACAATTACCTTTTTGAAATAACAAATAAAATATATAAGGAATAAAAAGACTATTATAATTAATTACTATCCTTAAAAGTTAAGGATTAGATAATTTAATAAAAAAATTAGGGAATATGTTATTTAAACATATGAACATTTATTTAAACATTTCATAGGTTCTGAATGTAAAGAAATTAAACTCACAATGAAAGTTAATAATTCAAAGACTAAGACATAATTTAAATAAATTTTATTTATAAGAAAATATAACTATACTTAAACAAAATTTAGGGATATCAATAATGAGTTATAGAGGTAAATGTATTATTTTAGGTGACCCCGCAGTTGGGAAAACTAGTTTATTAAATAGATTTGTTGATGATAAATTTCCAGAAGGTTATGTTCCTACTGTTGGAGCTAATTTTTTGGTCACAGAAGTAGATTTAACAGACATTATAGATAAACTAAATAACCTAGATGATGACCTTAGAGAGAAAGTAAAAAATAAAGGTTTAAAAATATATTTTTGGGATATCGGAGGTCAAACAGATAAACTTATTGCCAATGAATACTATTTTATGGATGCTGTTGGTGCTATTGTTGTGTTTAATTTAGTAGATAATGAATCATTTGATCATCTTAAATTTTGGATTTCAAAGCTAATAGAATTGAGCGGTAATATTCCATTTATCATTGTAGGTAATAAAACAGATTTATCAGAAAAGAGATCTATTGATAAACAATCCATTGAAGATAAAATTAAGGAATATGGTGTAGAATATTGTGAAACTTCAGCAAAAACAAATGAAAATGTAAAAAAGGCATTTGAAATTCTATCTATAAAGATTTTAAATAATATGACGTAAAGATAAAAATATAACTAAAAGTCCTAATCTGATCTATTATTGAAACATCTATTTGATTTTAAACTTAAAAATATAATTAAATTATGAATACACTCTTAATTCCAATCGCTCCTCTCTCTCGTAGTAAATCTCGCCTTAATGATTGTTTTACACAAGAACAATTAAAAAAACTCACTCTAGCTATGTTTGAAGATTTAGGAAATAAATTATCAAACCTTCAATGTTATAAAAATATAATAATTTATAACAATAATAAAGAAATACGTGATCTTGCCAAAGAATTTGGTCTAATAAGTATCAAAGAAGATATTAAAATTCCACACCTATCATTTGATGAGATTTTAAAAGGATTAAATGATATTGCAATAAAAAAATATAATTCAGAACAAACAACAATAATTTTTTTGGATCTTATATTCATCACAGAAAAAAATTTAATGGAAATAAATACCCTTTTAAATCAAAATCAAATAGTTATATGTCCTGCAATTCATTCAGCAGGAATATCTATTTTAGGTAGAAACCCCCCAGATATTATTCCAACTTTATTCTCAGATCCTCAAATCCCTTCATTGTTAGCTATGGTTAAAAGAGCCAAGGAAATTGGAATTAAAAGAATTTCTATGTATGATTCTTTTCGAGCGGGATTTGATGTTGATATTAAACAAGATTTAGTTTTAGCTTATGAATATTTTAAAATCTTTAATTTAACTAATACAAATACATTTAAATTTTTAAAAAAAAACCTAAAATTATCAATAAGAAAAAAAGATGTTTCCAATAATAGAAATTTTAAACTTGTTGAAGAAAAATATTAAATTAAAAACTCAAGGATATACTTAACTTAAATTCTTCTCCTATTATATTTTCAATTAATTTTTGAAAATCTTCTCTTTCTTTTTTAAGTAAAGCTAAATATCGAAGATAATCCTTATTTCGTTTTAATATATCATTTTCAATGTGTTCTAATCTTTGAGTATAAATTGCAATTTCATTTTTTATTGCTTCTAATTTTTCATCTAATCCTATTTTTTCTATTTCTTTTTTGGTTTTATCGATTTTCTCTCTTATTTCATTTAATTGTCTTAAATCCTCATAGATTTTCTTATTATGAAAAATTTTATTAATTTGTTCTATTGTCTTTTCTTTTTTATCAGTTTTTAAATTTAATTTATTTTCTTCAAGAATATGTCTAAGTTGGACTAGCAAACTTCTAAATTTAGTTAAATCCTTTTCCTCTTTGCTCAAAACATATATAGGATCTTTAATAAATTCTCTGATATAGGGTTCATCCAAATTTTGTATATGAAGATTATTGCGTTCTACTTCGACTTTAAGCTTTTTTAAAGCTTTTTTAAATCCTAATTCATTATTAATTACTATTTTTAATTTGAATAGCTCTTCCCTATGATCTTTTAATTGTTTGTAAAGAACATCCTTTTCTAAATTTATTAAATTAGAATTAAAATCTCCTAATTTTGCTTCTAGATCATCTTTTTCATTTTCAAAATTATCTAAATCTTTTTTTGAATTTTCAATATTTTCTCTTAAAGTATGGAATTTAGGAATTTTATTGTGTAAATCTTCAGCATTTTTTATTTCATTATATTTACTTCGAATAAATTTATCTAAAATTCCTTGTTTTTTATTTAATTTCCTAGTTATATAAGTTAACTCTTTGATTTCTCTCTGCACTTCTTTTTGGAACTTTGGGACTGATTTTTTGGCAATATCATTTATATTTATAAATAATTTTTTAATAGAAGTTAACAATTCTGAGAGAGTTTCATGACTTATTTCATCTTCTGGGATATTAACTTCATCGATTTCTTTTTTAATTCTATCAGAAAAAAAATTTAATGACTTCAAAGCTTTCTGATCAAGGTTTTCTTCAGCAACAAAGAAATGATCCATACATACTTTTATATCGATTAAACTATCCCTAATATCACTAATTATTCTACTAGCAATTTTCTTTTCTCTGTAAAATATGTCATTTAATTTTTTCTTATAAAAATCTTCAAACTCTTCTAAAGTAATCTCAACCATTTTCTAAGATCAACAATATCTACTTTTCGCAATAATATCTAAAAGATTATCTAATTTTATAATTTTCAAATTAATTTATTTTAAATTAAAAAGATTTAATTAATTTTACTTTAAAATATCAAATTTTTGAAAGAAAATCATAATTTTAAATTTTTTGTTTCTCAAATCTTCCTCAGATTATAAAAAAATTTCAAAAATAGGAGTAATATTAATATCCTATTTAATTAATTTTTCATTTTCTTACTTTCTTTTACAACATCTGAAACTAAGATCAAAAAATTAATATTTTATTTTATATTTTATATACTATATTAAAATAGAAAAGAGTAAAAATGAGTCTATCACCAATACGACCATCTAATTTTCGAGAACAAATTTTCTTCAGAAAATTACGTGCCCGAGTTGATGGGAATGCTAAATTAGAATATGCCTTAACTCAAATAAAAGGAATTGGAAGAAGATTCTCCCAAATTGTAGTAAAAATCTCTGGTATTAACCCTTCCCAAAGAATTGGCGCGTTATCAGAGAAGGAAATTAATACTATTGAAGAAATAGTTATGAGTCCTCAGAAATATGGAGTTCCTTCATATCTATTAAATAGACAGAAAGATTTAGTCCATGGAGATGATCGACATATTTTTGGAAATCAATTAGAAATTACTGTAAAACGAGATATCGATAGAATGAAGCGTATAGGGAGTTATAAAGGTATAAGACATCGCTTTGGATTAAAAGTTAGAGGTCAGAGAACTAAAAGTACTGGCCGTCATGGTTTAGTAATTGGTTTTCAGAGAAAAACCTTTTTAAAACAACAAAAGAAGAAAAAACAATAAAGTGAAGTTAAATGGGAGATCCTAGAAGATTAAAAAAAAAATTTAAAAAACCTAGACATCCATTCGAAAAAGAAAGAATAATGGAAGAATTAGAGTTTCTAGGAAAATATGGATTAAGAAATAAAAAGGAATTTTGGAAATCACGTTCAAATCTTAAAAGATGGCGTGAAATTGCTCGAATTTCTCGAACATTACCTAAAGATAAAGCGAAAGAAGTACAGCAAAACTTAATAGATAAATTAAATCGATTAGGTATTTTAGGTTCCGAATCAACTTTTGAAGATATTTTACAACTCACTGTTGAAGATGTTTTAAAAAGAAGATTGCAAACTCTTGTTCTTGAAAAAGGACTTGCCAATTCAATTTATCAAGCCAGACAATTAATTGTTCATAAACATATTCAGATAGGTGGAAAAAGAATAAATTCACCATCCTATATTGTGAAGAGAAATGAACAAGAATTAATACAATTTGCACCAAGTAGTCCTTTTATTGTAAATAAAAAATAATATATTAAAAAAACTCTTTATAATTTTAAATATTTCTTTAAACCTATAATATATATCATATATTTGTTTTTTTATTATCCAAAATATTAAACTAAGATTTTTTAAATTCCTCGTTATTCAACTATAAGAAATAATAAAAACCAACTAATAAAAACACATAAAAGCCCTATAATTCCCCAGAATTGTATATTGGTAAGTCCGCCTATATCTATCCAATCTCCGAAACCTGGAGATACATTAAATAATACTGCATATATCAGAAATAAGCTAAAAACTAGAATTATAATTGATAAAATAACCGTTATTTTTATTGGTAACTTATAAGGCATTCATATATCAACTCTAAATTAATTAATTTATTCATATTTTGATTATATTATTTAAATAGATATATTTAAAGTTATAAATTTGGATTAACCAACCCTTAATTCTCCTAAAGAAAGAAAAATCGTAATACTAATATTTTAGAATACATTTAATAAAATAAGTTATAGATAAATCATAATCAGAAAATAAGTGATTTGAAAGTGTCTCAAGATAAAGAACGTTATGCTATTATTCATATATTTAGTTCTTTTAATAATACGATTGTCACAGCTACAGATTTAAGTGGTGCTGAAACATTTGCTAAATGTAGTGGTGGAATGGTTGTTAAAGCGGACAGAGATGAAAGCAATCCATATGCTGGTATGCAATGTGGATTTAGAATTGCTAGTACCTTGAAAGATTTAGGAATAAGGGCTGTTCACATTAAAGTCCGGGCCCCTGGAGGTAATAAAACTCAGACTCCTGGTCCTGGAGCTCAAGCTTGTATACGAGCATTAGCACGTTCTGGATTAAGAGTTGAAAGAATTGAAGAAGTCACGCCTAAGGCTCACGATCACTGTAGACGCAAGGGCGGCCATCGCGGACGTAGAGTATAAGAATATATATCTGGCGGATTTCCGCCTCGCTATATCGATTTGAGCAACATAGATTCATCAAAAAACCTTTTTTAAATAATAAAAAATAATAATTCTTTTGATAAATTACTTCTACTAATATAAAATTGATAAGTTTTTCTATATGTATATTACACAAAAATAAATTAGTAAATGAATTATTTATATTATAGAGTTAGTTAAGAAAGCCTATATTTGGTTTGATTTTTTATGAGTGAAGAAGAAAAAAAAAATTCATTAATTGATGAGATAAAAGATATATATCTTTTTTTAACAGAAAAAGAACCAACTCCAGATGATGAAATTGAAAGCCAGAAAGCCTTTATTGAAAATTTCAATAAATTAAAAGATTTGAATGCTTTCCCTAATCAAAATACACAATTAGAAAATATCCTTAAAAAGCTTGAAGAATGGGATACTCTTGAATATTGGTTTATTGAGACATCACTTCCAGAAGAAATAGGGAGTTTTTTGAATATAAAAAAAACAAATGGTAAGCAAATTGAGTTTGAAAAGGAAGAAATAACTCCTGATAATATTGATGAAAAATTTAAAGAAAAAGTATTAGAAACTACCAAAGAAAATACATCAAATATTGATATTTCAGAGATTGTATCACAAGTTACAAAACAATTTAAGGGGGAAATTGATAATTTAAAAGAAAAAATCAATGGACTTAGAGGAGAATTGGGCAAAAAAGATAAGAAACTCAATGAATTGGAAAAAGAAAAATCAGCTCAAAAAATTTCTCCTTTAAAAAAAGGATCAAAATTACCCCCATTGACTATAAAGATACCTGTAGTTAAAAAACCAACTAAACCCAATTCAAAAAAACTTCCTAAACCACAAATTATGGAAAAATCAACTTTAGCTCCAATCCCCTCAGAAAAAACAAATCAAATAGAACAAGAAAATGAACCTGAATTTCAAACAATACATCAAAAATTAACTGTTAAAGAAGAAGATATAAAAGCAGGAAAAGTATTAACACCAATACCTCAGAAGATACCACAGGAGGCGAATATTTCTGAAGTTTCAACACCTTCAAAGAGTAATAATATCGATAGTCAAGAATCTGGTGAAACTGAAAAAGATACAAGTTCAGTGGAGCAAGGTCTATTACTTTTTGGTTCTAAAACTAAAGAAGAATCAAATATCCTTCCTGAAGATGTTGTATATCCTTCACCCGAGGATGAGTTAATACCCCCACCTAAGGATGAGCTAATAATTCCATCTAAGGATGAGCTAATACCCCCACTACAGGATGAAATAAATACACCCCCCAAGAAAAGATCTTCAATAACTACTATGGCAACAGAAGAACCCTCTATTAAAGACGAAGCTAAAAAAGAACCAAAGAAGGAATCCCAGAGATCAGCACATATTGCTCAAGTTAAGGTTGAAGAAATAGAAACTAAAGAACAAACTTCTACTGGAACTGATTTGTTTAATGTATTCTCTCCATATAAAGAAGATCCCTCTAAAAAGAAGAAAAAGAAAAAAGGTAAAGATTCTGATAATATATTTGTTCATAAAGAAAATAATGAATCAGAAAAGAAGGTAAGAATGAAAGAAGAAATTAAAGGGGAATTACCTTCTAAACCCTCTATTAGACCTGAAATAACTCAAACCAATATAGAAGACCTCCCTAAAGATAAAGATTCTTTATATCAGGAATTAATTGCTCTTGAAGGAAAGCGATACTCGTTGGAAAAAGAATTTAAAACATTTGAAAATAGATATGAAAAGGGTTCAATTGATGAAAATAATTTTAAAAATCAAAGTTTGCAAATAAAATTTAAATTAGATGAGATCACCTCAAGAATCACTAGTATTAGAAGGATTATTTCAAGTTTATAAATCTACAATATTTTTTTTTACCCTAATTAAAGCAGAAAGTCATGTCCTTTACAGTAGTTCGTAATTTTATAATCTTACATCTCTATCACCTTTTCCTTTTCAAAATGTTATCAAGAGAAAATATTGAATAATAATTTGAGTCTTAGGGTTCTGGATTGCATGAAGGGCACTCCAAATGCACCATTCATGAATTCAAGCAATCTTTCTTGATATCTGAATACCTGCCAAATATTCCAAAGATATATGGCAATTAGAAAAAGAAATAGGCGTGTGCTTAAATTTACA
>CAZGJX010000149.1:0-8072 GCA_964525635.1 uncultured archaeon | reverse complement strand
TATCTTTTCTCGTGGATAGATCTTATAAATGATCCTTCTTTTGTAAAATTAGTCGAAAATTCATCATAAAAAAGATTTTTGAGAAATTATCTTTATTTTTCAAGTTTAAGATTATCTTATATTGAAAAAGAGCAAAAAATCATTAATTGACTATTAGATTAAATTAAATAACAATAAAATGCTCTCATTAAGAAATATAATATCATTAATCATCTAATTTAAACGGGATATTTACCTTTAATTATAAATTAATTGGAATTTATTAAATCCGAAATTATAATAGAAAATAATAAGATTTTTTTTTTATTTGAATTTAAAACTACTAAAGTTAAAAATTAATTTATGTGACTTTAATTGCTGGTAAAAGATAGACGTTTTATTGATGAACAAGGAAATGTTTTAATGTTAGGGAATGAAGCAATAGTAAGAGGGTGTTTAGAAGCAGGGGTTAGTTTTATCTCTCAATATCCTGGTACTCCAACAAGCGATATCGGAGAAACATTTCAAAAATTATTAAGAGAACAACCAGATTTAAGAGAATATTTAGTACATCATTGGGGGATAAATGAAGCAGTTGCAGCATCAGAATGTGCAGGAGCAGCTTGGACCGGATGCAGATCTTTAAATCCTATGAAACATGTTGGATTGAATGTAGCGAGTGATCCATTAAGCGTTATTGCTCTAAATGGCCCCAATCCCGGTGCAATGGTTATTTTAGTTGGTTCCGATCCAGGTAGTTTAGGGTCTCATCAAGAACAAAATGAGCGTTTTTATACTTGGATGTTCCATTTTCCATGTTTTGAACCTCATACTCCACAAGAATGTAAAGATTATACTAAATTAGCCTTTAAACTTTCTGAAAAATATGATACTATTTTTGAAATTAGAACATCAACACGTAGTGCTCATTCAAGAGGCTTTGTTGAATTAGAGCAATTAAAGAAAGGAAAAGCAAAAGGAGAATTTGAAAGAAATATACCAAAATATAATTCATTGCCGCCTCATGCAATTAACAATCATATAAGACTTTATGAAAGAATAAAAAAAATAAGAGAAATTATTCCAAAATTAGGAGTTAATAAAATAATTCCTGGAGATAATAAAACGGGTATAATTACGAGTGGAATGCCTTATGGATATACAATGGAAGCATTAGATCAATTAGGTTTAAATGATGTTCCTGTCTTAAAATTGGGGATTATTTATCCATTAAATTATGACGAAATAACAAATTTTCTCAAAAATCTAAATAAAGTCATTATTATAGAAGAATTAGAATCCTTTTTGGAAGTAAAAATCTCAGAAATAGCACTCAAACAGAAATTAAGCATAGAAGTAATCGGAGAGAAATATTTTCCAAAGTCTAATGAATTTTCGACAGGATTAGTCGCAACTTGTTTAGCTAAAATTTTTGATAAAAATCCCAGTAAACAAATGAATGAAGCTATAGACTATTTTAATTCTTATAAAAATATTATTCCAAGTAGATTTCCAACTTTTTGTGCAGGATGTCCTGAACGTGCAACTCTTTATACTATTCTAAAAGCCACAAATCAATTAGAAAATACAGTAATTTGTGGAGATATTGGATGTTTTGTTATGAGTTTTTTTCCACCACAACAGTGTAGTGATTTAGTTATTTGTATGTCGGGTGGTCTAAGTGCTGCGATTGGAATGTCAACAAAGACCGATCAGAAAGTCATCGCATATATTGGAGACTCAACTTTCTTACACACAGGAATGAGTCCATTAGCAGAAGCAGCTAGTTATGATTCAAATGTCTTACTCTTTATTTTTGAAAATAGTTGGACTGCTATGACTGGACATCAACCTGTTTTAGGATTAATTGAAAAAAAAATTTCAATTGAAAAGATATGTAAAGCGATAGGTGTTGAATGGTTGAGAGTTGAGGATTCTTATAATCCAAAACGATTAATCTCAAGTATAGAAGAAGCACTTAAAACAAAAGGTCTTAAAGTAATAATTGTAAAAAGAGAATGTGCTTTACAAGCTCATAGATGGAGAATGAATCAAGTTAGAAAATTAGAAAATGAAGGTAAGCGCGTTCAAGAAAATTATTATTATATTACCGGATGTCAGATGTGCTATGAATGTGCTCGTATTTTAAGCTGTCCGGCAATAAGAAAAATAGAGATTGACGGATTTGATACTATGCAAATTGATGATGATAGATGTGTAAAATGTGGCGTGTGTTATGAAATCTGCCCAAATGGAGCAATTCATAAATCTGTAATTCATGCATTGGATGAGAAGGTATCATTTCGGGACCTTTGATTCATCATTTGTATTAATATATTTTTAATGTGTTGCACATGATATACAAGGATCAAACGCTCTTATTACCATTTGTGCCTTTTGTTTAATTAATTCGATATCACCTGTCATATCATAGAGATCCTTTGAAAATTTTAATAGCATCTCATTAATGATTGGAATATTTATCTCAGTAGCAACAAATAATTTAATATCCTCAATTTTATGATTTTCATTTAATTTATAATGATGGATTAAAATACCTCTTGGGGCTTCAACAACTCCAAATCCATTAAGTTTTTGAATATTCTTTAAAATTAAAGGAACACTCTTCTTTTTTAATATAGGATTGTTTATAATTTCTATTCCTTGATTAACTTCGATATTCATTTCAATTAGTTTTAGAAAATTAGAGAATAAAATTGATTTTTCCCAAGCATTACTAAAATGATTTATTCTAGCTTTTAGTTCCTCAGAAATGCTGTTTTTCATAATATTATATCGTGATATTGGCCCCACTACTACAATTTCTTCATTACTGAAATTAATACCTGGTAGTTCTGGATCTTTATTGAAATATTTTGAATAATTTTCAAGCAAGAATTCTATTTTATTTTCATTATTATAATTAATTATTAGGTCTCCATCATATCTATCAAATGATTCATTATTGTGAAGACTCATAAAAATTGGATTTGGAATTTGGAATAATTTAGGAGGAGTAAGTTTTTTAAAAAGGTTAATGAATTTCTCTATAATATAATTTATGTTTTCTAATGCTTTTTGAAAATATTTTCTAGCAATTTTGATATTTTTTTCAGAGTTTTGAAGAAAGTGCCCTCCTGGGATATTTGTAATTAGATGAATTGCTCTTCCACCGAATAATCTATCAATATCATTCCCAATTTTTATTAATTCAAAAAATTTATTTGTCAATTGATTATCAAATTGACTTAATTCTGGCAATGAAGGTATATTTGGGAGATTCTTAGAGATATAAAGTAGATCAGGAAGAGATTGAAAAAACAAATGTAATGAATGTGATTTTATCAATTCACCTATCATTAATATTCTTCTTAATAAAATTGTATTTTCATGAGGACTGATATTATAAATAGATTCTATTGCTTTACAACTTACAATATTTTGCGATGCATGACATAATCCACAAATTCGAGAAGCTATTCTTGGGATATCAATTAAAATTTTCTGTTTTAATATTTTTTCAAAACCTCTAAATATATTTAACTGAAAATTGATATTGGATATTTTTTCATTTTTAATAAAAATTTTCACATTACCATGACCTTCTACTCTTTTACACATATCAATAACTTTTTCCACATAGACTACCTCTTTATTTTTGGTTTTGAAAACCTAAAAAATAAACCTTCATAATCTTTTATATCTTCAGAAAGATCTAAAATCCCTAAAAAATTGATAATATTTGAAGTGAAATCCTTTGAAATTGGACCCATACATCCTTCACATGGGATCATCTCTTTAATACATATACATTCACATCCTTCTCTAGTTATAGGACCCAAACATAAAACTCCTTCATTTAAAAAACAATTCAATTCTTCATTTTTTTTTACTTTTTTATTCATATCCAAATATAGGGATTTTAACTTTATGTCTAATTTTATTGGAGAAGTTTCCCTTAAAGGACAATCAAAACATAAGTTTTTTTGGGAAAGAATTATTTTTTTATTTTCTATTATCCGAATTAAACAATCTCCTAGAAGATTGCTTGGAGGGGGGCATCCCGGAATAATTCCGTCTATTTCTATATATTTCGAAATGGCTTCAATATTTTTAGTTTTATTTAGACTAACTATACCTCCATAAGCAGCACATGTACCTAATGCATAAATCTTCTTAGCATTTTTTCTAATATTCTTTAATTGATTTATATGTTGCTTCCTTGATACACAGCCTTCTACTAAAGCAATATCATGTTCTTCTATTTTGGTATTATCTGATAAAAAAGGAAAATAGACAATATCTATTCTTTCTAAAAATTGAGGAAAGATATCTAATGAAAATAAAGAAGAAATACAACCACTACAAGAGGTTAGTGAAGTTATTGAAAGTTTATATTTCACTATTAATCACCTTTAATTTATTATAAAATTCATTAACAGCATTAGCAAACTCATTTCCTTCTATCCCACTAAAATGTTTTAAAATAATAGATTCCTTAAAACGGTTTCCTAAATTTCGTTTAAGAAGTTCTAACTTTCTTTCAACCTGCTGTATTCCATTAATATATCGACAAGCATCTTTACTACAACCAATGATCATTATGCCATCAAAACCTACCTCTAAAGCTTTAATGATAAAACTCATATCAATCCTTCCACTACAAGGGACCTTAATTATAAAGATATTTGGAACATATTTTTTACGTTTAATTCCTGCATCATCAGCAGCACTATAACCACAAGCATTACAACAAAATGCAATAATTTTAGGAGACATTTTAGATTTAGAAAAAATATCAATTGAAGTTAATATTTTTTCAGAAGTATCAATATTCATTTCTAATGCATTCGTAGGACATACACTCACACATGTTCCACATCCTTTACATTTGAATCTATCAATATTTAATTTTCCTTTTTCAATTATAAGTGCGTTGTAAGGACAAGAATTGACACATAAACCACACAAACCACATAGATCTTCATCTATTTCAATTCCACTAAATTCTGCTATTAAATAATCATGAGATAATACAGATATAATTTGCAAAGCAACATTATTTGCATTATTAATTGTTGATTGATAATTTAAAGGTCCAAAAATCGTTCCTACTCCATATATTCCTGAAGCTAAAGTTTCTTTGCTCATAAATCCAAAATCATCTAAAGAAAAATCCATGGTTTTACGTAATCTTTTTAAATCTTTATTTGGTACTAAATTAATATTTAAAACAACTAAATCACTGGGAAATTCAATAGAATCTGCAATCACGATATTTTGATTATCTCTTGAAATTATTTTTATTTCATTTGCATAAATAAAGGGATATTCACTATATTTTAGCAGATTACTTTTATTACGATTCCATCTTTTTAAATTATAGAAAATATTTACTTGACATTGAGGATCTTTTATTTTAATAGAATCCAAATATTTTAATGCTAATAAATCTCTAAATTGATTTTCATATTCAAATGGTTCTATATCTTGAATAATAGAAATTATTTTTAATGGAGTTCTATCTGATATTTTTAATAATTTTCCATTAGTTATTCCATCTGATGATAATATCCTTTCAAACTCTGCAGAATTAATGATATTTTTTTGAGGATTATAATTATATTTATTTAAATTTGAGTTGAGATCTGAACCTATTGCAATTACTTTTACGCCTACTTTTATTCTAAAATTTTCAGCTTTTTGATTTAGATCTATTGCTTTATTAACACAAGCTCTCTCACAAATTCTACAATTTAAACAGTTCTTAATATCCTCCTTATTAATTGTTGGAATATATGGAAAAGAATGTGGAAATGGTATATAAATTACTTTTCTGTTTGTTAAACCAAATTCATATTGATTTGATTTTTCTACACTACATACTTCCATACATAGTTTACATCCAGTACACTTTTTCTCATCAACATATCTAGGGTTTTTTATTAGATCAATACTAAAATTACCAACTTCTCCCGAAATATTCTCTATTTCTGTGTTAGTTAATATTTTTATTTTTTTTTCTTTGGTTAATTCTGCTATTAATTCTGATATAAAACATGTTGAACAATCACCCATATTAAAAATACGATCCCATCTAGCTACTTTTCCACCAAGAGTGGGACTTTTCTCTATTAAGTAAACCTTTATACCCGCTTTAGCTAAATTCAAAGCAAGAGTCATACCCGCAATACCCCCACCTAAAATAGCACAACTTTTTTCCACTTCAACTCTTTTTATCTTTATTTTCTTTTGAAGCATAGCTTTCCCTACAGAAGCTTCTATCAACAATTTGGCTTTTTCTGTCGCTAAAATTTTATTTTTTGATTTTTCATCAAAAGGATGAACCCAAGCACATTGTTCACGTATATTTGCAATTTCTATGTTTGGTTTTTCAATAATGTTTTTAAATATTTTTTCAAATAGATTTTGATGAGTTTTAGGTGAGCAAGCTGCAATCACAATTTTATTTATATAATTTTCCTTTATCCATTGAATTATATTATTATAATTCTTTTGTTGGCAGAAGTTGTCAAATATCTTTATAGACACAACATTATCTAATTTTTTTAAATATGATTTAATAGTTTCAATATTAAGAGCATTAGAAATTTCTGAGTTACAATTACAAATTGTAACACCTATACGATTTATTTCACTTGTTTGAATATTTAAATATTCATCAATTTCTTCTCCAGCTAAAACCCTTTTATTTAAATCAATTATTTTAATTATTCTTTTACCATCTTCATTAAGAGAATATGTTTTATTATCCTTATTAATTAAAGATTCAATTTTTTTTAGATGAAAATTCAGTTGTCCAGTGGAGTCTATTTTTAATTTATCCATCAAATCTGTATATGAAATAAATCCTTCTTTTTCTATAAGTAATAGAATTTTTCGTCTAAATTTATGAGAAAGAATTGAATATATCTCCAAAAATATTATCTCTTTAAAAATATTATTTTATTATTTATAATAAATATAATCTCTAAAATTTTTTCTTGATAATTTTTCTTGTCAGTATGATAATAATTTTTTTTAATAATATAAATCTTCCTATCAAATATGAAAAAAGAGATTTTGGTTTAACTCTTATTTAATACATTCTACAAGCTTATTATATATTTATAATTTTACTGAAAAACAGCAAATAGTAAAAATCACAATTTTATTTAATCGAAAAAAAAATAAATTCCTCAACTTTTCTTGCTAAAAAATCTCATTGAAAATATTTCTTGTCAAAAAGACAATTTTTTTTCTTGTCAGATTTTTTATATTATTAATTAATTTTGTGGAATATAGAGTCAATTTGATTTGAATTTAATAAAGGTGATGGGTTAAAATGGAAGTTTTAAGATTAAAACCAACTAAAAAATTAATAACTGTTTATATATTTAAGAAAAGTAAAGAAGAATTTCCTGGCAATATAGATCTTATAAAAAATTTTCTTAATGATAAAAATATTAAATTTTTAACTTTAGATTTAGATATAAATCTAAATGAGCGTGGTACTAATAATTTAAATGATGTTTTAAAAGATATTGGGATACCTTATTATCAGTTGGACATTCCTGAATATGCTTTGGGATATTTATATGAAGAAATAATTGAAAAGGAACAACTATTCAAGGAACTCGTAATAGAATATGAAAATTTAGAGGATAAAAATACATATAAAGCGTTAAGTCTTAAAAATTGGATTGATGTGCTGAGAATAGAAATAGAACAAAAGGAGAATAATTTAAGTTTAGAAATAAGACCAAAGTGGATCGTAAAAAAAATGTTAGATATTTGTAATAACTGCAATGAAAATGAATTAGCTTTGGTTCATTTTATACAGGAAGATATATGTGAAGATATCTGTAGAGAAATAGCAAAATTGTTAAGAGACCTTAATGTAAATGTTATTCAATATACAAAAGAGCATAACGTTAAACAAATTATATTTTAAAAAAAAAAAAAAAATAAAAAGGGTGAAAAAAGTGGCAGATGTATTAGAATTAAAAATGTTAAAAAATAAGACATTAACTCTCATATTATTAGAAAGTGAATTTCCACCAGCAGAGCAGTGTTTAGTTCTTATGAGAGGA
>CAZGJX010000148.1:0-8259 GCA_964525635.1 uncultured archaeon | reverse complement strand
TATAAGATTTATTCGAAGAGAGGAGGTGAAGCTTAATAATTATAGGACACTAAGTCAATTGCTATTGATAATAATAATAAAATATGGTTATTTTATCGAAGTGATGTTAGTGGTGGTGATGTTGACATTAACTACGTTACTAGTGTTGATGGAGGATCATCTTGGTCTACAAAGACAGTTTTGGTTAACGAAGCTACAGTAGCCACGTCTCCAAGTGTATTAATTGATAATAACAATAATTTTTGGGTATTTTTTGAATCTAATAGAGGGGGTTTTTCTCAAATTTATTATGTAAAAAGTATTGACGGAGGAATTACCTGGTCTACAATTATTCAAATAACAGATAATACAAATTCTGAAACATATCCTTCAACAAGCCTTGATTCAAAAGGAAATATCTATGTAGCATTTACATCAAATAGGACTGGAAACTCTGATATTTTTCTTCGCAGAAGTATTGATGGTGGCTCCACTTGGTCTTCAGATCATCAAATCACTAGCAATACAGCAACTGATGGCCAATCTGCAATAAAAATTTATGACGAATCAAAAATATGGATTGCATTTTGGTCTCAGCGAGGAGGTGCAGATGAAAATATTTATTATACTATTAAAAAAATAGAAGGAGGTTCACAATCATCAATTCCTGGATTTGAATTGATTTTTATTTTAAGTATATCATCTTTAGTAGGTTGTTATGTATTTTTTAGATTGATAAAGGATCAAAATTCGAAAACTCCAATATTTAGCACCAATAAATAATCCTTTTTTTTTTTTTTACCTAGTTCAAATCATCTAAATTATTATTAGTGATTACAGTTATATATTTCCAATTTATTTTGAAATTATCTAAATTATTAAGAAAAGTTACTGATTTTTTTTAGAATAAATGACAATGTAAAGATTTATATTTTATGAGTATATCGTTTCTTCTCAATTTATTTTAGAAAATCTTGACACTCATAATCCTTAAAATAAATGGCAATAGATCTATTTTTTATAAAAAAAGTTAGCAATTATTAAAAAACATCATAATTATTTATGAGAAAAACTGACAATGAGCATCGATTGGATCCCTACTCGTAAAATCACCCCAAAAGAACAAGGTAATAGGGGTATTATCCCTTCAAATAAAGTTCCAATTGGTTTTGTAGAATATGAATCATGTTTGGAGAGAGATTTTTATCTTGAATTAAATCATGCGCCTGACGTAATTAAATTCCAGCATCAACCAAAAACATTAGGATATAAGGATAAAAAAGGAAAAAATCGAAAATATACTCCAGATGTATATGTTGAATATATTGATGGAATAAATGGACTTTATGAAATTAAATATGAAGAGGAATTAGTTAAACGTAGTAAAATCAATAGTGAAAAATGGAATGTAGCAGAGGATTGGGCTAAACAAAGAGGAATTGAGTTTGCAATTTTAACTGAAAAACAGATACGTACTGCAAGACGTGAGAATATATGGTTAACGCTTGGAGCTTCTAAATGTTCATCAAATGATAAATATATGAATAAACTTAATGCTTTGATTTCTCCAGAAGGAAATGAATATAATATATTATGTAATATTTTAGCAGAAGAATTAGGTATAGAGATTGGTAAGTCTGCTCAGATCATCTGCTTTGCAATATATCATGGATTTGTATTTTTAGACACATTTTCAACAAAATTAATTTCTAAAGATACAATAATTCGTAAAAGAACGAGGAATAAAAAATCTCCTTTTAAACCATTAAGAATGGATTTAGGATTAGAAAATGATATAAAATATCATCTTGATAAAAATAATACTGAGATTAGTAAAGAATTTTCATTAAAAGATCTTAAATCAGAATCTTCCGTTGGAAAATATGAAGAAGTTGTCAAAAAACGTGAAAAAATAGTTAAATTATGGATGAGACAACCTTCCAGAAAAAGATCTAATCAATGGAGAATTGATTTTAGTAATAAATATGGTATTCCAGAGAGAACAATATATAGATGGGTTAACTCCTATTTAAAAGATGGTAGAGAAGGTTTAATTCCAAAACACAACAAAAAAGGTCGTCAAAAAATTTTTAATAATAATATTCTAAATTTAATTGAAAAGGCTCGAAGATATTATCTAAAAACTTCTGTAACCTTATTTCAAGCATATGAATATCTAAAAAAAAAATGTAATCAAAAACAGATTGAAGTTCCTTCTGAAAGTACTTTTCGAGGATATATATATAAGAATACAACTGCTTCAGAACTTGGAAAAAAAAGAGGAAGAAAATACTATAAATCTAACTTTACTCCTTCTTTAAATTCATTTCAAGGTGCATACATACCAATGCAGGTTATTCAAATGGATAATACTGACTTTGATGTTTTTCCTGTCGATTCTGAATCTAGAAGTCAAATAAGAACACCCTATATGACTGCAGCAATAGATTGCTTTACTTGTATGATGACAGGATTCTCTTTATCTTACTTTCCTAGTTCAGCTCAATCTGTTCTTGAAGTTCTTGTTCAAAGTATATTATCAAAGAATAATTACACTAAAATATATAATACCCAATTTGATTGGACTATTCAAGGATTTCCTGTTATAATTATTGTTGATAATGGATTAGATTATAAGTCTGGTGCTGTTAAAGAATTTTGTAAGAAATATGATATAATCATTGAATATGTACCACTTAGAACACCTCGTTATAAAGCATATATAGAACAATGGTTCAACACTCTTCGAAATGCTCTTAAGAGAGAAAATGTTCCTGCGACACGTCCACCATTAAAATATCGACTTGAAAATCCTGATTTAAAACCAGAAAATGATGCTGTTCTCACTCTTCAAAATCTCGAAATATGGTTACATAAATGGATAATAGATGATTATCATTTTTCAAATTCATATGATGATCATGTTAAAGCACCATATTTAAGATGGAAAGACGCTCAAAATGGTCATACTGATATAATTCTTCCTTCTCCACGTGAACCTCCAATTGATAATCAAGAAATTGATATAATGCATTTATCAACACTTGATAAAATTCCTCGTACACTTACCAGAGATGGTATAGTATGGGAATATCTTAAATATAATACTAAAGAATTATCAGAAATATATGCTGTAAAAGGTAAAAGTATCGTGAAATTATTATTAGATCGAAGAGATGTTCGAAATGCATGGATAATAAACCCAATTACAGAAAATCTGCTAAAAATAAGATTAGCAACTGGTTGGGCAAAAGCTTTACTTGAAGGTCATAGTAATATGCCTGTTAATAAATCTGCTTGGATAAGAGAAGTTAGACGGGTAAAATCTATTATTAGATCTAAGTTAACACCATATAAATATAAAAAAGAGATTTCAAGATTACAACGTGAAAAATTATTAAAAAAATCAAAGAAGGAGACAAAATTAATACGTAGAGAGCAAGAAAAAGCAAGAGAAGTTTTACGGAAACCTTTAAAACTTAATTCTATAGAATATAATACTAAAAAAGAAGAGATCATAGATGATCAAATTATTGAATCAGATGATTATCATCCCACAATTATATTTGATGAACTAAATGATAAGGAAGAATTAGATGATTATAAACCAAATATTTTACCTGTTAGTTTTTGGAATAAATCAATTAATGATGGAGGTGATGATAATGATTAAAACACAAAAAATAACAACTCAAATTGAGAGAAAAATTCATCCAATAGCAAAGAAATTACTTAAAAAGCCTGATAACTTGAGAATTCAATATATCAATAGTAAAAATTTTTTTATTCATTATGATGCTGGAAAGCAGGTTTTTAAAGAAATTCTGGAATTACTTGAACAACCAATAAGACCAAGAATGGAAGGAATGCTTTTAACTAGCGATACGAATAATGGAAAAACTACTCTAATTGAAAGATTTATATCAGATCATATCCATAAAATTGGAAATTTAGTAAGAGTGGAAGTTCCTGAAAGAGCCACATTAAAAGAATTTTATGCGGATATATTAAATAAATTTGGATATCCAATAAGTAGTACGAGATCCACAGGAGATCTCCGTAGAAAAATTGTAGAAGCTCTTGATAGAAAAAAAATAAAAATATTATTTGTGGATGAAATCCATAATCTACTTGACTCAAGACGAGATCATCAAAAAGATGTTTTAAATGGATTAAAATCTTTAAATAATAAAGCTAAAATCCCTATTGTATTAATAGGAACAGATAGAGCAAAAGAAATTCTTGCTGAAGATGATCAAGTTGCTGATAGATATCTTAAAATAGAATTACCTTTATGGATATATGAAGAAGAAAAGCCAACAAAAAATAAACCTCTGAAAGATTTACTTGCTACATTTGAAGCATATTTACCCCTTTTAAAAGCTTCAGAACTTTTCTCTGATAATATAGTTAGCTATATTCATAAAAAAAGTCAAGGTAGGATTGGTAGGATAGCATGGATTATACGAAGAGCTGCGAAAGAAGCAATTCAAATTAAAAAAGAGCAAATTACATTAGAATTATTAAAATCTATTCGTATTCCTTGGGATTAAATAGATAAAGAAATGTAAAAAATAGTTTTTTTTTTTTCAATTTATAATATTTTTGGTGATAATAAATAAACACTACAAAAAAGAAAATAAATAATGATTTAAGAGAAGATCATTATAAGCCTGAGATTCTCAAGACTTCAAAAGTAAATTATTCGACCTATTACCCTAAACTTTGGGCTGAACTTATTAAACCTTTTGAAGATGAATCTATCTCATCTTGGATGATAAGAATTTCAATATTAAATTTAGAAAAATTTTCTTCATTATTAGGAAGGTTTGGTAAATATCCTTCTTATATCGATATCGATTTGAGATGGATACCTAAAATTATTCAATTTTTCTCACATCATACAGATATTCCAATTAATGAATTGAAAAAATCTAGTTTATATAATTTACAAAGTAAGATATCAACATACCTTGGAAAAGATAAATTAAACCTCTCAAAATATAATGCCTTATGGTTTACTGGTTGGCGAAAGCAATATATCAATGGTTTAAGATATTGTCCCTCCTGTTTGAAAGAAGATTCTATACCATATTATCGAAAAAAATGGAGATTATCCTATATTCCTATATGTATTATTCATGAGTGTTTTTTAGAAAATAAGTGTCCTCAATGTAATTCTCCTGTTGCTCCTTATAGTTTAAATTGGGATATGAGTATAGAAAAATGTTATAATTGTGAATTTGATCTATCCCAAACGGAACCAAAACATATTGAGAATTCAGATTATTTTTTTAAAATTTATAAAAATTTTCTAAATCAGAAAACTAATATTGAAATTATATATAAAGTCCTATCTTTAGCTTGGTTCATCGGTAACAATTACTCCTTCTCAGATGAGATATTTAACAGTCATTCTTTAACACAAGATGAAGATTTATTAGAATTAGAAAAAAAAGCTTCAAAAATGTATAATAGGAAAATTTTATTCTTAAATTTAAAATCCATTTACTTACTCATAGGTACTTCTATTAAGATCTTTCAAGAGAAAGATGTATTACAAAATTTTCTTAAAAAAGATTATTCTTCAATTGAGCGCTTCTGGACTAAAAAACCATTTATTTGTCCTATAGATAAATGTCATTTAGAAACATCAAATTATTCTAATATAAAAACTCATCTTAAAAGACATTTAGATGAGCGTAAATATTTGTGTAAAATATGTAATAAAAAATTCTTTGCAAAATGGGATTTAGAACAACACAAGAAACTTCATAATCTTCCTTATCAATTTAAATGTTATATTAAAGGTTGTAAAAAAGAGTTTAGATATAAAAATCAATATATTCATCATATAAGATCTATTCATAAATTAAATCCATATGTATGTGAAATTTGTGGCTATTCAACAGATAGAAAATATAATTTAACACTACACATGCGAATTCACACAGGAAAAAAACCATATAAATGTGAATTTTGCCAAAAAACATTTGTATCGAAAGGAGAATTAAATATTCATCTACAACATCATACTGGAAAAAAATTTGAATGTAAAATTTGCAAAAAGAAACTACTTACATCTCAATCTTTAAAAGTACATATGAGAATTCACACAGGAGAAAGACCTTATTCTTGTAATATTTGTGGAAAAAAATTTAAACGTAAACATCATTTAGATTCACATTTAAGAATCCATACAGGTGAAAAACCATTTATCTGCTCAATTTGTAATAAAAGTTTTTCTCTTAAACAGAGTTTAAAATATCACCTTAAAATTCATTCTGGGGAAAGACCTTTCTCATGTGAGAAATGTGGTAAAAAATTTAGGGATAAAGGTAATTTAAAAACTCATATGACAGTTCACTCGATAGAAAGACCATATAAATGTGAGAATTGTATTAAATCATATAAATATAAAAGTAGTTTAAATAAACATAAGAAGATATGTTCTGAAAATAATTAAAAATAATTATTAATATTCATAATTCTTCATCTATGAAAAAGACTCTTAAAATTTATAATGTTGATTCCTTTTAAAAAATGGGCAGAAAATCCATCCCCATTAAAGGAAGAATCATTATCCTCTTGGATGATTAGAACAGCTTTATCAAATTTAAATAGTTTTTCCTCTTTATTAAATTATATCAATTCTTATTATTTTGAAACTACAAAGTATAATATTTATAAAGACTTTGATCTTAATTGGTGTCCTGATTTATTAGAAATTTATTCAAATAAAACTAATATTTCAATTAATATTTTGAAAGGAATGAGTCTTTCTTATTTATATTTTAAGGTTGATGAGATCACCAAAATAAAAGCAGAAGATACATGGAGAAATGATATTTATAAAGAATTATGGTTTACAAAATGGAAATCAAGCTATGGTTCAAATCTTAGATTTTGTCCATTATGTTTAAAAGAAGATAAAGTCCCTTTTTTTAGAAATAGATGGAGATTAAGATATATTACGTTTTGTCCAATTCATTATTGTTTATTAGAAAATAGATGTCCTAATTGTAATTCTCTTATAGCACCATATAGAATTAAATGGAATCAGAATCTAAACAAATGTTATAAATGTAATTTTGATTTATCAACAATCAAACCTTTATTTTTAAATAAAAATGATAAATTATTCAAGTTTTCGTATGAATTTTTATTCAAAAATGAATCAACTCTTCACGATATTTATAATCTCCTCTCTCAAGCTTGGCAATTACAGTATTATAATATTAATGATAATATTTTTCATAATCATCCTCTAACAAATAATCAAGAAATAATAAAAATTTGGGAGGGAATAAAAAATAAATACAATAGAGACAATAAAAGACACCTTTTTTCAAATATAAATGCTACTTTTTTATTAATCGGAACTGCAATAAAAATTTTAAAAAAAAAAAATGTAATCAAAAAGACTATTAAAAGTTTTAAAACTATAAAAAAACCAATTAATAAAATTAAATATTACAAATTCCCTAAATATGCTAATTTAATTGAAGGTGAATCAATTTCTTCTTGGCTGGTAAGAACGGTTTATAAAAATTCTATGGATTATTATTCTTTAATTAACACTATACCTGAATTTCTTGATAAATCTAAATTATATGATATTACAAATATTGATTTCTTAAATATCTCGAAAATTTTAAAGTTTATTTCAATGGTTTCTAAATTTCCTTTAGAAGATATTGAAAAAATGAGTCTAGCCGAATTTAATAGAGAGATTGATTTAATTTTAGGTAAACTCGAAACTTATTATAATATAAACGAATTTAAAATTATATGGAAAACCAAGGGAATATATAATTATGAAGTTGGGTTAAGATATTGTCCATTATGCTTAAGAGAAGATAAAGAACCTTTTTTTCGAAAAATATGGAGATTAAGATATATCCCTTTTTGTGTTATTCATAATTGTTTCTTAAAAGAAACATGTCCTAATTGTAATCAATTAATTGATAATTATATATTAAGATGGGATTCTTTTAATTTAAAAAATTGCAGTAAATGTACTGCAGACTTATCAAATGCTAAACCAGAATTTATTAAAAAAAATGACTCATTACAGAGATCCATTAAAGAATTCCATAATAGATATGGATTAAACGCTAAAAAGGTTGTTGAAATTCTTCTTAAAGCATGGAATAAGATTTCATTACTCAAATTATCTCACAAAATATTTAATAATCATCCACTTACTTTTAGTAAAGATTTAAGAATATTATGGAATCAAACAATTCCACCTAATGATATCCCAAACAGAAACTTATT
>CAZGJX010000147.1:0-8506 GCA_964525635.1 uncultured archaeon | reverse complement strand
AATGGGCTCTCGATCAAGCCACTTTATACTCAACAATGGACTTTTTTAATCAATATACCTATGCACAGGTAAGTGCTGGTCTACTGGCGGAGATTTGGTATACGAAGGAAGTAACAACATGGTCCACAGCATGTTCTTCTATAGCTATTGTTGCCGCGTCTCTTGTAAATCCAACCGCTTCTGCTCTAGACATAGCTCTTACGTTAGGCAAGGTATTAATAAGCACCATCACAGAAGTAATGGAAGAACTTTATATCGACTCCTTTATCGAAGCATGGGTTCTGAGAGAAGCAGAGAAGTACGGCTACGGAGAGAATTGGGCATACTGGATAAGTTCTGTGCTCACTTCAATACGAGAAACGGGACTCTCTCCTCTTGCTCGCCTTGGTGATAGTATAGCTAATAATATTCAAGGTCAAGATATTTCTACCAATAGCGATATTGATCTACAACAACACCTAAACCAAGACCAAGAGCTTATGCAATGGGTAGTTGAAAATTCTGTTGGTCGGGATATTACAACTGATGTTGATTTCCAGATGGAAGTCCAGCAGGAGATCCAGAATCGCATGGGAGGATCAATACAAGGCATCCTTGCAGAAAAGGCAGATCTGAAATCATGGAAGCATATTATTGCTTCTAATACATTGAAAGGTTTATTATATGCGGGCAGCTCGATGCTTTTATTTGGTACTACCGTAGGAAGTTCAATAACTTTGTTCTCTCTTGCCTCAATTCCCTTCAATATTGCAGGTGACTCTATTGCCAAGTTGGAGACCTACATGCGTATCTCTACCATAAAGGATAGAGAATTAGATAATATCTATGAAAGTATCTATAATGAACTTTCCAAACCGGACTCCATTTTAAAGCACTATGATACAATCAAGGTATATTTTACTCAGAAATATCAAGATTATATTCCTATGGTAAAGACATACACACAAATTAGAGATCCATTAACATCTTCCCCTATTTCAGCTCTATCAGAAGTACAAGCCAATATTGAATTGATGGAAGCGGAAAATAATCTATTAACAACGAATCAACTTGCTTCAACTTATTCAAATGTACAATCTAATATGGAACAAATGGTAAATTTAGAGTCCGTTTCCAATGAAATTTTCATTCAAAAAGCTCGGAATAAAGGTGGAGGATCATTTTTGGTATTTGTAGAAGGTCTATCGATGTATCCATTATTTGAACCAGGTTCTCGAGTTCCAGTAAAAATCATGCGGGCTGATACTGAATATGAAGTAGGTGATCTCGTAGTGTTCAAGAGAGGTCCCTTATATGTCGTCCATGTAGTTTTCGGAAAATATACAGATACAAATGGAAAGGTAAAATATCAAACAGGAGGTTTAAACTACGAAACCAACCCTAATTTTGACAGAGGGGAACTCACTGGAGACCAAATTTTAGGAATAGTCGATCTTTCTGAAGAGTTTTTGGCAGGGATTCCTGCGCTTGAAAGCCAAGGATTGCTTTTTGAAATGAAAGCTTATGGCATGATAAATCAATTTGATGCTTTAATTGGAAGAGCTCAAGAACTTCATGAAAGAATGGCTAATATTGATGAGAATAATAAAGAAGCCATGCTAGATGTTCTACTAGACTACATGGAAGTTTTAATTTCGTTAAAACAATCTGATATACAAAATCAAGAGATGCAAACTAAATTAGATGCTGATATACGAGACTCTATTTCCCACATTTCAAATAATATCTTCACTGAATATTCGGCTGAATTATTCGAAAAAATGCTGAGTAAGTTAATTGCACAAGGTTACAATCCGCATAATCCAAATGATATTAATCTCGATACAACTAAAATGAAAACCATGACAAAAATTATAGGATGTATTGATAATTTTTATGGACTTGATAAAGCAACCAACGAACTGAAGAATTATGGCTTATTTGAGAATCGTGCAGATCCAGATATATTAATCGATCTACTAACAAATGAAATTTGGGATAAAACTTATACACAACTTTTAGTCGATTGGTGCAAGATAGAACAAAGCACAGATCAAGAATATATAAATAAATTAAAGCAAGATAAAGCATTATTTACTGAGGAGAATATCATTTGGATAACTAAAATTACTGATCTTTCAGGGAAAGAAACAATTGTATGGCTTGAATTAGGAAAGCATAATTATAGGACTCAAAGTGGTAATGGTTTAGAGCATATAAATCACCGTCATACAATAAATCAATTTGAAAAATGGGATTGGAAAACACCAGAAATTCAAGCAAAAAAAATATTAGAAATTATTAATCAGCAAAAACCTATTGATATTCAATACGATCCAATAAATGGTTATTCATATATTTATGATCTTGGAATAATTAATGGAGATCAGAGATATTTACTTATTGGAATTGGAGATAATGGATATATCAAAACTGCATATCCATATACAATTTAGGTAAAAAATAAATTGAAAAATTAATTAAAAAATTAAGATATTTATGAAGGTATTAATTAAAGAAGTAAATCCTGGTACAGAATATCAAGGAAATATATCTGATTATTGGATAATAGTTCAGTTAGATAGTGGTCAGAATATTGAGTTATTTGACGCTACTCCATATGATTTGAGAAATAAGATAAATCAGACCTTAGAATGTTTAATTATAGCTACATTTGTTGAAATCTTCGATGAACCAGATCAAATAAATAAGTCTTTATTAACTGGGAAATTTTTAGGCAAATATGTTATAAGTGATAAATGGAAGAATGTTTTTGAAGGAGGAAACAGAATTTATAAACTAAATTCTGAATGGTATGCAATTTATTCAGATGATGGTGTATTTCTTGTAACTTTTAGTAATAAAGATATAAAATCTCTAAAGGAAGGTGATAAAGTTAATTTAACGGTTGGTAGATATGACTTAGTAGCTTGGAATCCTATTAAAGATTAATTAATATATGTTTTTACTTACATATTCTATTTCAAGGGTTCTAACATGGTGTACTTATTGTATAATGGAGATAATATCTAAGATTGATTGTTAAATAACTTGATAAATCTATTTTATAATTATTTCTAGTTTTTTAACTTCCTTTCAGTTGTTGTTAAGAAATTTCAACAATAAACTAAGTTTTTTTAAAAAACAGTTATTAGATCTCAATCCAATATTTTAAGTTGATGATAAAGGATGGATAGTATTTAAAGCCGAATTTTTTATCAGTATGAAATATATTGGTTTGCAGATTGGTAATGAAGGTTTTATTATTATTAATAGACCATATGATTCGGATATTGCGGAGGATTTAAGATATAATAATTATTATTTAGGAGATAGGTAAAAATGAAGATTTTATTTAATAAAGTAAATCAAGGAGCAACTTATCAAGGGAAAACCTATGATTACTGGATACATGGGAAAACAGAAAGTGGACAAAAAGTAGTACTTTATGATCCAGGATTTGATCTTAGAGAATATCAAGGTAAAGTTGTAGATTGTCTTATTGATGCATTTATGCCTCAAGATATAAATTCAATTAATGAAAATGAAGAATATGATCCTCGTCACCCCATAATCGAAGGGAAATATATTGGGAAGTATGAATTGCCTAAAAAATGGGAACTATGTAAAAATAAAAATGAATTTCTTTATGAAATAAATTTGGAAGCTGTAGAAACTAAGGATGGAATCATGATCATTGATTCAAACGATTTTAAAATTCCTATGAATGAAGGAGATAATATTATTTTTACTGTTGGTCGTTTAGATCTTAAGGCATGGTTACCTATTGAAGACTAATTATAACTGTTTATTTTTTCTTATCTTTTTAAATATCTTGGGGATAGATAGTTTGAAAGTATTAATAAAAAAAGTAAATCCTAGGACAGAATATCAAGGTGTAATTTCTGATTTTTGGGTAAATGTACAACTTAAGACTGGTAAACTAGTCCAACTCTTTGATTGTGAACCTTTTGATCTTAGAGACTATGAAAATGTAAAGATAGAATGTTTAGTTCTCGCCTTTATGGCAAAAGACATTTCTAATAATCATATAGAGGAACTTGCTCATCCACATTTAGAAGGTAATATTATTAGAGATTATGAAATTGAAAAGAAATGGGTAGATATCCATAATTCTTTAAATGATCACAGACGATATTGGTCTGCAGTAGAGACACTTGATGGTATTTTTTTGATCGATCCAGGAGATTTAAAACTTATTACAATTAAAGAAAAAAATCGTATATCATTTACTGTAGGTAGATTAGATCTTCTAGCATGGTTACCAATTGAAAAATAGTTAAAATTCTTTTATCATCCTTGCTTCTTTAAGTATCTTTCCTCCCTCCCCCGTGGTGCCCCCTCCTCAAAATGTTGGAGATAAATTATACCTTAACTTTTCAATCCCTAAATTTTATTATTGAATGGTCAGCTTTCCAAGATTCTGTATCAAATTCAATAATTATAATTTTTTCTCCTCCTGTTTTCTTCCATTCATAAACATCTTTTCTACGAGTTATTAAAGAAGATTTGATTCCTATTATAACATCAACACCATAAGAATATTTCAAGATTAGATTTTTCATAAAGTCTATAATTTTTATAAAATCTTCTTTATACTCTTTCTTTGGAGTAGTAACTAATTTAAATTCTAATACTATAAGATTCGGTTTAAAATCTGGAATATGAATAATAAAATCTATGAAAATATCTATAACGAACTTTCAAAACCAGATTCCATTTTAAAGCACCATGATACAATCAAGGCACATTTCACTCAGAAATATCAGGAGTATATTCCTATGGTGAAAACATTCAGAGATATTGGTGATCCATTTAATATTGAATTAATGGAAGCGGAAAATGATCAATTAATAATGAATCAACTCGCATCAACTTTTTCAAGTGTACAATCTAATATGGGACAAATGGTAAATTTAGAGTCCGCTTCCAATGAAATTTTCATTCAAAAAGCTCGGAATAAAGGAGAGGGATCATTTTTGGTTTTTGTAGAAGGTCTATCAATGTATCCATTATTTAAACCAGATTCTCGAGTTCCAGTAAAAATCATGCGAACTGATGCTGAATATAAAGTTGGTGATATAGTTCTATTTGAGAGATCAGGTGTATTTGTCGTTCATGAAGTTTATGGTAAGTATACTGAGTCAGATGGAACGATAAAATATCAAACGAGAGGTTTAAACCACGAAACCAATCCTAGAGTTGATAGAGGGGAACTCACGGGAGAACAGATCTATGGGATTGCAGACCTTTCTGAAGATTTCTTAGCAGCAATCCCAGCACTTGAAAGCCAAGGATTACTCTTCCATATGAGGGCTTATGGTATGATAAATCAATTTGATGCTTTACTTGGAAGAGCTCAAGAAGTTCATAAAAAATTAACTAAAATTAATAAAAATAATAAAGAAGCTATGCTAGAAGTTATATTGGAATACATGCAAGTATTGATAGAATTAAGACAAATTGGATTTCAGAGTGAGAAAACGCGTAAATTTGGCAATGATTTAAGAGGGTGTATTAATGAAATTAAAGAGAATATATTTAGTGGATATACCTCTGAATTATTTCAAAAAATGATTGGTAAATTTTTGGGTAATATATTAGATATAAGAGATCCAAGAGGAATTAAAGCAGACGTAAAACACGCATTTAAAGAAATAAATCTTTTAGTTCAAGTTATATTATGCGCAGATAAATTCTATGATAATAAAAAAATGTCAGATTATTTAGATAGAAAAAATATTTTAACTGATATAAGTCATGAAGAAAGAGGATTAAGAATTGATAATTTGATTAATAACATTTTTGGAAAGGAATCTGAAAATTATAAGGTCAATTTTTATAGAGAGCTTCTTAATAGGGTAATTGATGAGCAAATAAAATATTATTTTCATAAATATGCATCTGATAAGGAACTAAAAAGAGCTACATGTGGGGGAGTAGTGCTTAAAGAAGGGTTGGATACTAGTACATATAATCCAAATGAAATTTACTTAAATTTTGGAGAACATTATTGGGATGGAAATAAAGGAACTGGCTATGGTATAGTTCATATCATTGCTAATCACTGGGAGGATTTTGAGAGAATGGATCCGTATCTTAACACACCAGAAAGGATTGCACAATTCATATTTAAAATAATTGAAACTCAAACTGGGGTAGTTATGAAAGAAGTAGATAATGGAATTTTATTGGTCTATGCATTTACTTTTAAAAATGAAGATAAAGTTCATTATTTGGAATTACTAATTGATGATGGAACTAATATTAATAAACCACTAGGTAGACTTCATACTGCATACCCAGTAGATAATTTCTATAACGATTATATGGATGATTATATTTCATATGAAAGATTTTTTATAAAGTATAAATATTTGATAGGAGAGGTTGGTAGACTAAGGTAGAGATAGAAAATTAAAAAAAAATATAGAATAAAAATCTTTTTACATTAAAATTTTATATAAATAATATAAAGACAAAAGAATATGGTGATTTTTCATAGGACATGTTATTCTGAAAGGTAAAAAATATGAAGTTAGGAGAAATAAGCTTTCATTAGGTTATTTAAATATTAGATCAATTAGTGAAATTGAAAATCTAAAAATTCTAAATGAATTAAAAAAACTATTTTTACCAGACAATAATATTCAGGAAATTGAAGGTTTAGATAGTCTAATCAATTTATATATCTTAGATTTAAATGGAAATAATATAAAAGAAATTAAAGGATTACATTCTCTCATAAATTTATATGATTTACGTCTCGATAAAAATTCAATTATCGAAATTAAGGGATTAGAATCATTAGTAAATCTAAAAACACTTTCTTTAAAACTTAATAAAATTAAAAATATTGAAGGATTAAGATTCCTTAATAAATTAGAAGTTTTAATTTTATATGGAAATCAAATTTCAGAAATAAATGGATTAGATTCTTTAAAAAAGTTAAACC
Source organism: uncultured archaeon (assembly GCA_964525635.1). GTDB lineage: Archaea > Asgardarchaeota > Lokiarchaeia > Sigyniarchaeales > SOKP01 > JAFGOA01. The sequence continues at coordinate 1,551 of CAZGJX010000147.1, read as the reverse complement.
ATTTATCTCTCAGTGGAAATAATATTAAAGAAATCAAAAATCTCTCAAGTTTAGGATGTTTGGAAATTTTAGCATTAAGAAATAATCAAATCTCTGAAATTTCAGGTCTTGAAAACCTACTTAATTTAGGTATTCTAAGTCTGGAAAAAAATAAGATTAGGGAACTCAAAAATCTAGAATTCTTACCTAATTTAACTCATTTACATTTAAGTGATAATAGTATTGAAGAGATAAATGGATTAGATTCACTTACAAGTTTGGAGTACCTTGATCTAAGAAATAATAAAATCACAGAATTAAAAGGATTAGGAAATCTTAATAATTTAAGAGAATTATATTTGGAAGGAAATCAAATCGATCCTAACATAATCGAGAAATTAGGGGGCTTTAATAGAAATGGATGTGCGTATAAAGCTCAAAAATTTGTAGAATATTGCAGGATAAACGATTGAACTTAAAACAATACTAATCTAACATTTTTTCTCCTCCTATTTTATTCAATTCATTAACATCTTTTCTACAAGTATTTAAAGAAGATTTGGTTCCTATTTTAACTTCAATACAAAAGAATGTTTCAAGATTAGACTTTTCATAAAGTCTATAATCTTTATAAAATCTTCTTTATACTCTTTCTTTGGATTAGTAACTAATTTAAATTCTAAATACTATAAGATTCGGTTTAAAATCTGGAATATGAATAATAAAATCTATGAAAATATCTATAATGAACTTTCAAAACCAGATTCCATTTTAAAGCACTATGATACTATCAAGGCACATTTCACTCAGAAATATCAAGAATATATACCTTTGGTGAAGACATACAGAGATATTGGAGATCCATCCAATATTGAATTAATGGAACCGAGGAAAGAAGCTTTAGATGAAGATTTAAGACTTATTGGTATGCTTTCACAGATAAAGAAGACTCAAGGTAATTTAGAGCAAATATATCATAAAGGAAATGACATTATAAGTGTTTGAATAGATCAATCAGTGTTAGAATCTTTAGTACCTAAGAAAGATCCTAAATTCTATAAATTTTATCAATCAGGTTCAGAGAGAGGTATAGAATCAGAATTGATTTATTTTTTTAAATAAATAAAGATGATATACTCCGAAATATATTTCATAAATTCCCAATAAATCATTAATATTTATTACATAAGAAATTAAGTACTCTTAATTAATTTTTACCAAAGAAACTATTTAAAGAAGAAATAGTACATAGATTAGAAAATGGGAGTATTTCAGATATTGATTTTTTGATAAAGATTAAATTTTTTGATTATTTTGATGTTAATGATTTAAATATTATCTTTTTTGATGAGTATGGAATACTCAAAAACCGATTTAATACTTTTACTTTAGATGATGGAACATTCGCATTTTTTTCTCGTTTCATGTCATCACCAGAGATGAGAGTAAAAGAATACTTTACTAAATTGAAAATGGAAAATAATATGAATAAATAAATTTATTTTCTTTTTTATTTATTTATTGTTATGTGGACAAATTTTTTGTCAGGGTTTTGCGTAATTAAAAATGTCA
>CAZGJX010000146.1:0-8524 GCA_964525635.1 uncultured archaeon | reverse complement strand
GAATAAGGCATGTGCTAATAAAGATTATGATTTAAAATATGTGAAGAAAAAAAAATAAAAAGAATTAACATCATAAAAATTTAAATTCTTAGTGGGAGAGACGGGATTCGAACCCGCGACCACTCGGCTTCTGTAAACCATGCTTAAGCTCTGGTTTTCCCCAGCCGATTTTACTTGGCAGGATTGACCAATACCAATGTATCATACCAAGCTAGACCACCCTCCCACATATATGAAAGAAGAATAGTAAAAAATTTTGTATTAGATAATTTAATTTCTTAATTAAAATTTATTATCGAATTTATTTTATTTTGTATAATCAATAATTTCTTGGAGATAATATAGAAATACCTTCGATCGAAATAGGAAAATTATCCAATTATGCTACCGGTCCATATTTTTAAAAAGAATGGGTCCGGGAAGGATTCGAACCTTCTACTTCTTGTTAACAGCAAGAAGCTATATATATCCTATATTCATGAAAGCTAATTCAAAAACAATCAAATATATAATTTGAATTTTTGTAATCGCTATATTAATTATCCCATTATAATCCCATTATGAATATTTGGCTATTTATTGAATTAATCTCTGAGGGAATTCATTCCCGCATGCATTAGCTTTATATATAAATTAATCATTATATTTATTTATCGTGATCTCAAATAATAATAGTTTGTCCTCGAGTTTGCTCCTCAGTTCATTATTCTTATTTTAATCTGAGATCGATTCTTCAACCTTCTTCTGAAACTTTTTTCGAGTATAATTTCTCTCCAAAGAACATATCCTTAACTTTAATATAGAAGTAAGGAATCGATTTTTCAATTCTCAATTTTAATAAGTATGATTAATGAATTCTTGCATTGATTATTGACTCAATACCAAGATAATACCGTTTAAATTTCGGGGTTTTAATATATAATCTAGTAATAAGTATATTGTCAAATCGAGGGGATGTGTCCAAGCTGGTAAGGATCTCGCCTTAGGAGTGGGTGCTTAGTGCCTCGTGGGTTCAAATCCCACCATCCCCATTTACAATATAAACTTTAGATATAAAAAAAAGCGGATGTGTCCAAGACGGTAAGGAACTCGCCTTAAGAGCGGGTGCTTAGTGCCTCGTGGGTTCAAGTCCCACCATCCGCATATGGTATAAAATTCAACGCGGGAATAGCTGAGTGGTTAAAGGCAGTAGACTCAAAATCTATACTTCATAGGGAGTTCTATGGTTCAAATCCATATTCCCGTAATATATTGGAGACAAATTGAGGTCATTTAGTTAGGTGAGAGCGTTCATTTGTTATATGGATAATGATCTTGAGTTTTTCAAGAAATCAAATCTCTTCCTCAATATTAATTAAGGCAAGTTGGCAGAGTGGTCGATTGCAGTGGGTTTGAGACTCACAGTGGTATACACCACCAGAGGTTCGAATCCTCTACTTGCCGCCAAATATAATCAAGAATAAGTAAAAATAGCTAAAAAAAAAATAAATATAATGAGACTAAATGATTAAATAAGATAATAAAAGAACAAATATGGGATTAATTATGATTGAAAAAAAACATATTCATATTATGCAAAAGGAATATTTGAAAGGATTTTTAACCAGAGAGAGTAATCTGCTTTTCATATGATGTTTGAGAATCTTTTGGACATTTTATAGAAATTTAATTCAGACTTAGATTTTAGGAATTTTTATTCTACTAATTAAGTATGGATTATGAGTACAGAATAGAAATTGATTGTAAAATCCAAAGAAATTCTTTTCAAGATTTAAGATCAAAAGGTTATACATTAAGAATTATATGTAAAATAGTTAAAGGATTTAGTGATGCTTTATATCGTGGATATACCCTTCCAGAGAAATCATTTCAACAATTAGAGGGAATTTTTGGAAATCCAATTAAACATAAAATCAGAACTAAAAATAATAATATTGATCCTTCTACAATAATAAAGGATTCTAAATTAGCTGAATTAATTAGAATTATATTAGGTGATTGTACAGTCGGTCATTATATTGATAAATATCATAAGAATAATTACCTATTAGAAATAACTCTAGATGGTATGATGAAATGGAAAATGTTCTATATGTAAAAAAATTGATGACTCAAATTTTCAAAAAACCCTATTATAGACAAAGAGCAGATAACAAGGCAGCAATTTTAAGAATTCAGGATAAAAATCTTTATCATTTTTTACTTTCAATCGGTTTAAAAAGTGGAAATAAAATGCTAAATCAAGTAAATGTTCCAGATTGGATTAAAAGTAAAAAAGATCTAATAATCTCTTGTTTAAGAGGATTATTTGATACAGATGGAAATATTTCTTTAGATAAAAGGTATGATTCTTTGAAATTAACATTTAGAAATCATTCAGAACCTTTATTATTAGATTTTAGAAAAATGACTGAAGCTATCGGAGTTAATCCTTCGGAAAGAGGGTATAATAGGGTCCAAATACAATTTAAAAGAGACATGATGAAATTTATAGAAATTGTTGAACCAATAAAGTGGAAAGTAAAATTAAAATGAGATCCTTCTATAATTAAAAAGTTAGATTACAAAATCAATATATAAAAACTTCCACCTTGAGGATGGGAGTAGTATCACTACCACAGGTTCGAATCTTGTCCGTCACGTTAATCTTAAATAAATAAGCGGAGGTCGCATAATTGGTATTGCGGCAGTGTGCTAAATTGCTACGTTAAAGCGTTTGGGGGTTCAAATCCCTCCCTCCGTGTTTATTATTATATACATCTATAAATTGTTCTAAAATAAGAAAAAAAAAGCAATTGAGTGTATTTTATATTTTTAATTTTTGATTGAAATTTAAAAATCATTAATTTGGAACTGACAAAAACCTTGGCTATATCACCTTTTTTAATGTCGGGAGAGTGAAAGTGTTATTTTTTGAATGAAAATCGCCATTTTGTCCATTTTCATCTATTAAATTGCTGTTTTTGTTCATCCCATTAAGATTTTCTCATTCCGATAAATTTTAAGGTGATATATCTTAAACTTTTGTCGGTCTTATTTGTAAGATTTTTAATTTTTGATTAGTTACATAAATCTTAAGATATCCTTAATTAGTTATTTAAGCTTCTTTTTCAGAAAATAAATGATAATCGTAGTAGTACATAAGGAGATAATTCCTGTAACCGAATTTAATAAAATTACATATTCTAAATTCGTTAAACCATTATCTGATCCACTATTGTTATTTATTTCAATTAAAATTGAGCTAGCAGATTCTTCACCAAGATTTATATTGGAAATAACTATTAAATTATAGGTTCCATCTTTTATTGTAGTACTGTCCTAATAACATTCATAAGGTGCGTTTTAATCATCTAGAATTAAACTCATATATAAATATATATAAAAGTATACCTTTTCTATTCCGCTTGGAGAATCTGTGCCTGTAGTAATATGGACTATTCCTTTAACAACATCATCATTTTAATGATTGGTGATTTGAATACTTGGTTTAGGATTTTCTAAAATGTAATATATAACAACATTATCAACACTAGGAGATAAATATTGACTTGTATCTGATTGAAAAATAATTTGGTATTTTAAATAACAACCAGTTCCTTCAAACATAAAGCTTGAATTGTAGTAATCAGTGTAAATAAAATCACCTTCTTTTGATATATTAGGAAAGCCAGTCCACAATTGCAAAGATGTTTTATTTGGTTGGTTAATTGGATTCCATAAGACATCTCTGTTTAATTTATAATTTTTGCATTAAGATACATTAATTTTGAATCAAATTTTCCTTATTGAAAATACTTATTATCTGAAAAAATCTATATATCATCAACATACTGAATTCCATCATAGCCACCAAATAATATCACTTTGTCAGAATTTGAATCATAGACCATGGAATGTCCAAATCTTCCACTAGGTTTGGTATAAAGATTCATGTGGGTCCATTTATTACTTGCTAGATCATATGTCTATGTATTATCATGAATGGAATCATTTAAACCACCAGATAGTATCACTTTATTGGAATTTGAATCATAAGCCATGGAATATTAGCTTCTTGCCTTAGTTTTAATTAAAGAAGTTTTTTTACCTCATATAATCTCACTATTTTTTTCACTTAATAATAAATATCCATCCTTATTTATAGTAAGGTTATCCGTTGTTCCTGTTAAAAAATCCTCATCTTTCTCAGTTATTATTTCAGAAGTGTTTAGATTATATTCAAGACTGTCTTTCTTTAATGTATTCACTCCCATATTCAAAAAACTATATCCAAAAAATTGAATAGGAAAAAACATAGCAAATATGATAATGAAAATATAAACGATTTTTAGATTTCTTATCATGATATATCTAATTATTGAAAAATAGATATAATTTTGAATAAGTTCTCTTGAATTTATAATTTATTAAATATTGATGTTAAAGATAATATGAATTAATGAGATCCTATGTAAAAAATATGGAAAGTTGAATAAATTAAAAATCAATCACACTCGATCAAATTTAATAGTAAATTGGTTGATCATTATTTTATGACGACAAAAATCAAAAGAAATTTAGAATTATTAGAAAATATCAAAATATTGGATCTAAAAGCTGAAAATATAGACGATATACTAAAATTAATCCGAAAAATATACGGTGATGAATATGCTGATAAAAAATTCTACAGTCGAGAATTAATAATGAATTATTTTAGCAAATCGCTTTATAAATCAAGAAAAAAGATATTTTGGAAAGGTGCATTTTATAATGAAAAATTAATTGGACAAATGCTCTATATCTTAAAACATGGTGCTGGTTTCTTAATTCTCACAATGGTTGATAAAGATTTTCAAGAAGTAGGTATAGTTACACTCTTAGGTTCTGAAATGGTAAAAATTCCTTCTTATTTAAAACTAGATGATATGAGATGTACATATGCAATCGTTAATAAAAATAATCTTCCTATGATAAAATTACTTACAAATTTTAAATTTATAAATTTAGGAACACTCCCTATGTGTAATGAAAATGATTCTTTATGGATTTATGGAAGAATTTTTAAAGATCTTAATTGGAAAATGATAAGTCCTTATATTAATCTAAGTTCAGAAATCTATAGGAAAATAAAAAGTGCAAAGTTAAAGAGAATTATATCCACTCAATCATCTCCATTAGTATCACATAAAACACAGGAAGAGAAATTATTAATGAAAAGAAATGAAACGATTTTTTATAAAAAAATATTGTTTTATTCTGAATCTCGACATAAATATGCAGAATTAATAGAAAATCAAATTCAAAAATCTTGGTATGATGCTAAATTATGTAATGAAAATTATCCATTGAATAAGAAAAGACAAATAATTGAAAAAATAATGAATGAATTTAATAAAAATGATAATATTAGTTCTCTATCTTTCATTATTAATGTAAATGACCAAGAATCACAAAAAATACTTTTAAACAATAATTCTAAACTTTATGCATACCTACCCTATTACTATAAAGAAAAAGATATGTTATTAATGGGATTTTCTAAAATTAAAGAAGGAGGTAGGATTTCATGAAGCAAAGAATATTATTCATTAAAACCCTTGCACAAAAACTAAAATCAACCGAAGAATTAGCATTAGAGATTCTAAATGATCCTAAATATGATAATATTCCTCAATATGTTGATAAAAATGAGATACAGAGCGCATTTGATGAATATGGTTATAAATTAAATCCGTTTAATTCTTTAATATATGCAAATGCTTTAAATGCCCCTAATATTGAAGGTCATTATCTAGCTACAAATATACCAGAGATTGATTCATTAGTAGTTGATGAATCTTGTACAAGTAATGAAATTCATAAAATATTAGATAAAAATGATGATATCACTCATATAGCTATAAGTGCTTATGCTCATGGTTTAGATCGTGTAGTGAATCTAATTAACACAATTAAGAAGGATTATTCAGATAAAACTTTATATGTTGGTAATGTGGGTGCAGCATTTTCTTATGTTCAGAAATTAGTAAAGGCAGAAAATATATGTTTAGAAAGAGGTGTACCTTGGTTAAGAAAAAAATTTGGACTTCCAAAACTAAATCGTGAAGAATATGAGATCTCTCATTTGATAGCTGATTCGAATTTACTACCTGTGAATATGAAGATTCTATATTTGGTTACACAAATAGGATGTCCATATAATTGTGATTTTTGTATTACAGCAAACCTTCAATATAATCCTTTTTCTAATGCTAAACAAATTATAAATTATTTAGAGAAGGCAAGAGAAAAAGTTGGAAATGATATATTTGTTTATCTCTGTGAGCCAAATGCATGTTTTCCGGAAAGAACTTGGAAAGAAATATTTCGTTATTTTATGAATGAAGGAAAATCAGATAAAAATATGTATATATTATGTCTAATATCTCTAGCTCATCTCCAAAAATTTAATCTGAGAAAAATACAATCAGAAAGTTCTCTGAAATTCTTTCTTGTAAATTATGGTATAGAGTCAACACTATCAGGAGGATATAAAAAAAATCAAGGTGTAACAAACCAATTTATTCAATCACTATCAGATTTAGGAATAATAACGAATCATAATTTTATTATTGGTTTACCTCATCATAATGAAAAAAATATAGATATTGAGATACAGAATAATATAGAATATGATTCATGTTGGTATTTCATATCAACATTAAAACCTCTTCCATTGACTGAAACATATAATCAATTAAATAAAGAAGGTAGAATATTTGGAGATGATTTACCTCCTGAATTTATTTGTCGAGATGGATTTTTTTCTTTTAACCATCCAAATTTGGGTAGAGGTTTCTCAGCACTTAAATATGCATTTAAATCATATTATGAAACAGAAAAAAAGGTAATAGACGTCTATTCTATGTTTGCAAAGACAATAGAAAATTCACCAATAATAGAGCACGAAAAATCTTTGATAAGAGTAGTAAAAACCTTTCAAAAATTAAGTAAATTGAATTATACATTATTTGAACCAAGAATGGAAGCTCATTTAAATGAAATTTATAAAACAAGACTTGATAGTTTATTAAAAATGAAATAAATAAGATATTTTTATCCTAAATAAAACATATTTTCTTTTTTTTCTATCTTTAAATCTAACTTTCTAAAAATATCTTTTATAATTTCCTTTTCGATATTATGATGATTACTCAGATTGCATATAAATGAAATTTCTTCCAAATTTATTAAATGAATCCATCCAAAATGTTCAAATAACTTAAGAATTGTAGGAATTTTATTGATATAAGTTGAATATTTTTCTATATCATTAATAACTTCATCAATTAAATTTATATATTTTTCTTTTTCTTTGAATGAAATGATTGCTTTTTTTGTTCGTGCAATTTTCAACCATAAATGAATAGGATCTTTGTCATTTATCATTTTATAGTAGTTTGTAAAATAACTGATATTTCCATAAAATAATTCAATCCTCTCTTTTTCTAATGAATTTATATCATTTAATAAATAAGTTTTTTCTAGATCTAATCTAGTATAATTTTTAGAATAAACTACTTTTTTAATCTTTAAACCAAGAATTGCTAAAGCTCCTGCAATCCATTTGGAAAAATCATAATGGGTATTGGGATAAATTCCAAAATATTGTATAATACATTTATTCTCTTCAATATCAATTACAACATCCTTAGAAATATTATTACTTAACATGAATGATTTAAATCGATCAAATATTTCAATTACTTTATTCATTGTGAGTTCACCTTCAGATGAAAATTGATTTCTATAAATCATAAAGAGATTTAACAATTCTTTAAGATTTAATTCTTGATATTTATTAAGGTATACGACTTCTTCATAATAAGGTATCACCGCTCTGAAAGTTATTTTATCATAGAAATTTTTTATTTTCGTATCCATCATCATTTTAAAATCATCAAGAGTTTTACCTTTTTTAAAAATTCTTAAAACATTATCCATTACTTCACAATAAAAAGCTGAAACGCTTTTATACCTTACATCATCTGGATTTTTTTTATGCATAACACGTATATATCTTTCAATCCATTCTTTTAATGAAGGAGATATAGATATAGTTTGTTGAGTTACTTTCTTATCTGATAAATATTTCTTTGTTGTCATTATTATTTACTATTTTATTAATAGATTCAACCATCTAATAAATGGTTGGAAAATCGTTTTTTTTTATAATATAATATAAAATATGATAGATCTAGATACGATTTTTTGATATTTAATTTTTGGCTAATTTATTATATTATTATCATACAATAATGAAAATAAATCAAGTTGCATAATTATCCAATTCTATCAATATTATTTAAATAGGAAATTGAAATTCTTAAATTTGAGATTATAATTAAATATAGATTTTCAACAAACCGCGATTTTTAAAATATTCTATATTAAAAGGAGACTCCAGTCAAACGACCAAAAGTTAAGGCCGATATATAAAAGGTGAGGGAGAGAAGATCTCAGTAATTCTTGAGGAATTACTAAAATTAATAGTGTATTG
>CAZGJX010000145.1:1228-8614 GCA_964525635.1 uncultured archaeon | reverse complement strand
AAAAATGCAAGTATTTTAAAAGCTTACAAAATAAATTAAGTTGTCGAACTTTAGTCTTATAAATATTTCAAATCAAAAGGGAATTGTATTAAAATTAAAGAAAAAATAAAAAAATAATATTTAAATAATTTTTAAACAATATTTCCTAAAAGATCTTATATACTTTTTTTCATATAGATTGTGTCATTTATTCCCATAAAGTATTTGAATAGAGAACTTTTTTGATGTTTCTTAATTTGAAATCCATATTTTAAATATAAATTACGGGCAATTATATTACGAAATATGACATGCAGGGATAGATTCTTACAATTTCTCAGTTTAGCTAATTTTTCAGTAGCATATAGTAATTTTTTTCCTATTCCTTGCTTTCTTGCATGTGGATTAACAGAAAATGATGATATATAGGCAGATTTTTTCTCAACTTTCTCGATATTCATAATTGAAATAATAAAAATTTTCCTGACAGCTTTAAAAAAACCATAATATTTCCATAAAATAATAAACAAAGAGATTAGTTGAAGAGGTGGTCCTATCTTTGATTTAATATGGAATTCTATTGTTCCGAGGATCTTATTATTTTGGACGGCTACAAGAATCCTTGGTATAGCTTTTTCATTATATATTTTTAAATAATAATTTTTAAAAATTTTTTCTCCTATAACTTGACTTTCAAAGTTATTTTTAAAAATTAAGAGCTGGCGCCTTCTAAGTTAAAAAAATGTTTTTTAGTTGCCACCACACTATAAAAAATTATTCTTCTCAAGGGTTCCGACAATATTTATTTAAAAAGAAAAAGATGAGTTGTAAATTTTATCTTTGAAAGTCAAGTATAACAGTATTTTCTTTAAAAAGAAAAGAAAAAAGGTCATAAAAACCGATATAAAGAAGAGCCCCTACCTCATTTAATTCATTAATAGTAGGAGGTCTGATAATTTTTTTTTTTTTTCTATTCAAATCATTTTTTTTATCATTCTGAATATATCGAGTATTTAGAATCTAATTTATCTTTAAGAGAATTTGGAAAATTATATTTGCTTGAATAATAATCATATATTATATTATCAATCTGTTTTTGTTCTGAAGCATAATTGTAATTTAGATTCTTCCTTTTATTTTTTATGATGATACTTACTAAAAATTCTACTTTTTTTTTAACTTCTATAGTTGGTTTTACAAAAGGTAAAGCATGAAGTCCTGTAAGTTGGATGCTAGATGTATTATTAATAATACCTTTTGCTAAGTAATTATATAAAGAGCTATTTAAAAGGCCTAGCATATATTCAATTGATATTGAATTATCTCTAATTATGAATCCAATTGCTTTATTAGAATCCCAATAACAACCATCTGGCATATAACGTGCAGCTAATCGAGAACTAACACCACTTATTATTATCCCTTCTTTCTCAAAGGGTACATTTTTTGGAATGTCATAAACAGGAATAGATTTAGGATTCCAATCCAATGCTTCCATTATAGGGCGATAGTATTGGTCAGCACCTCCTCGTTTCATATAAGGTTTCCATTTTTTGGATTCTAGAAGCGCTTTCATTATTATTTTATGTGTTTTTTTTTGGTTAATTTGTTTTTTATTATGCTTTCCAAATATTCCAGCTAATTCTGTACCATCTACAGCGGCGATATACTTTAAATTATCATGTGTATGCATTCCAATATACCCTTTTATCACATCTTCTAATTTATGTGCCTTTTTAAATAAATTAATGATTCTATCGTCTATATCAATAAAAAATATATTAAAGGGTAATAGATTATACTTTTTCTGTTCATAAATATGAATTTTTTTAGGATTTAAATACTCATCTTCGTTTTTAATTCTTGAAATAACCTTCATAATATTTGCATTTCTAACTTCTCTATTATTTTCCCCAGTAAATTTAGATAAGATGATAATAACAGGATTAGTATTAACATTTTGATTATCAAATAGATTTTTTGGAGCTAATAATATTTCATCAATTTTACATGTATCAAGAATAAATTTCCTTAATTTCATATGAGTTGATAAAGTTAAGAAAGAATCACTTGTAATAAAACCCAATTTTCCCCCTTCTTTTAAACGCCAGATACTATTTACGATAAACATCGAATAAGTTTCATGAGCATTTATTTTTCCATATAGTTTTTTTAGTTTTATTTTATTTTTTTGAACATATATACTAGCTTTGTTTAAATAAGGAGGATTACCAATAATATAATCAAATTCATTGAAAGATTCTTGATTAAATTCAAGTAGAGTATCTTTAACTTCGAATTTAATACCTAATTTTTCCATTTGAGTTGTATAAAGAGGATTAATGTCGAAAGCATATATTTGTGATGATTTTATCTTATTTTCTAATAATTTTTCAATAAATACTCCTGGTCCTACACATGGATCCAAGATTGTTTGATCTTTTTTAATAACACCTAATTTGGATATAATATAATCAACAGTTTTCCTTGGAGTTATTACAAGTCCTAATTCTTTCACAATTGATTCTTAATTATAAATAATTTAATTATAATTATCATGTCATTATTTTATATTTTCAAGGGTACTGTAAAAATTATTTCTTTTTTTGTTAAACAGTCTTTTTAGGTAAAATTTTAAATTAATGATCATGTAATTACTTATAATATATAAATTATTTATAATCAATTTAAAATAGCGGTATAGATGGTTTTATATAATTGGTTTTTAACACCCCCCGGTTCTACGATTGCTTTATTATTACTTGCTGTTACTGTTGCATTAATTACTGCAGGATTAACAAAACTACTAGTTGATACAAAAGAAGTAGAAAGAAAGCAACGCCAAATAAAAGAACATCAAGAAGAAAAAGCAAAAATTGTTAAATTAGCAGAAATAGATCCCGAAAGATATAGAAAAGCTCGTAAACGATGGGAAAAAAAAGATGAGATGCTTAAAAAAACTCAACAAAAAATAGCAATGCAAAGAATGAAACCTGCATGTATTAATTGTATTCCAATGATGGTTTTATTTATAGTCATTAGATCAATTATTGGAGAAAGTGCTATGGCCATTTCACCTATGAATGCCAGCGATGTTGCTATTCTTCAAATGGCTTTTGTTAAAGCAGACAGTGGACCAATGCTTAATTTCACAGGATGGTATTTTATATGCAGTTTAAGTATGAATCCCCTTATACAGAGATTACTGAAAATCCAGACTCAAACTAGTGGAGGAGGGATGGGACAGATGTTTAGTCAATCAAAATCAAAGTCAGTTCAGTTTCCAGAGATTTAATTATAATATAAGCATATAATACATTATAATCAACAAAGAATTGAATTATGTAAGTAGAATTTGATATATAAATATCAAGAAAAGATCGTGAAAGGTGCGTTTTTCTAAACTCAAGTTTATGAGTTAAAAATTACATATCATGAAAAAATAGAAAGATTAATAATTATAAAAGAATATTTTAACTCAAAGAACGAATTATCAACTAATTATTAAATAAAAAAAGCTTTTAATCCTTGCAATCCGATGATAAATTATTATTAAGATAATAGCAATAATATCATGAAATAACTGAGAATTATTACGTATAGGATATACAAATATGATTTATATCTATTTTACTGTGAATTCTCCTTTTAATTTTAAATAAATCAATTATCTCAAAGAAAGAAAATAATATTATGGGATATATGAATCCATGTAAAACAGTTAGACAACAAAAAATAAAAAATAAATTTAATTATATGTTCTCAAGAGTTTTTGTTTACATTTTCTTAAGATTTGGATAAATATTCCACTAAATCCAATTACCATAAAGAAGAGGTAACTATTTCCAAAAGGGATACTTGAAGAACTAATATCTCTGAAGCTTAAGGATAGATACAAAATATCAACATCTAAACCCCAAGTTAATTGTGTAGTATCATCCCAAACTACATGGATAATTCCATTATCATCTAATGCTATATCTGGACGTCTACTATTTCCAGTATTCCAATATATTGTGTAATCAAGAGTATATTTGTATCCATCTGAAACAAGTGTAGCATTAGACCATCCTGATCCATCATTATATGCATACATAATTTCAATATCTGTCTCCCAAATCCCATCTGTACCATCTTCCCATACGACATGTATTGTTCCATCATCATTATTAATTGCAATACTCGGATTTTGACTGTCTCCATTATTCCAATATTCATTATTAAAACCATCTGAGATAACTGTAATATTAGACCATCCCGTTCCATTATTAAAAACATACATAATTTCGTAATCTGTGGCTCCTCCGCCCCAAATCCCATTTGTATTATCTTCCCATACAACATATAAAGTTTCATTATCATCTACAACGATATCCGGATTAGAACTAACACCATTATTCCAATTGGACATATCATCAGATATAACTGTAACATTTGACCATCCTGATCCATCATTATATGCATACATGATTTCTGTATCAGTACCCCAAATTCCATTTGTATCATCTACCCATACAATATATTTTATTTCATTATTATCTACTGCAATCTTAGGATAATAACTAGAATCATCATTCCAATATTCATTACTATAGCCATCAGAGATAATTGCAACATTAGACCATCCTGATCCATCGTTATATGTATACATTATCTCAGAGTCTCCGGATCCTCCCCACCAAATCCCTTCTGTATCATCATACCATGTCACATATATAACTCCATTATCATCTACAGCAATACTAGGATTATTACTATTGCCATCATTCCAATTGGACATATCATCAGATATAACTGTAGCATTTGACCATCCTGATCCATCGTTATATGTATACATTATCTCAGAATCTGTACCCCATGGACCAATTGTCCAATCCTCCCATACTACATGTAGATTTCCATTATTATCTATTGCTATCTCTGGAGAATAACTAGAAGCAACATTCCAATATTCATTATTAAAACCGTCTGAGATAACTGTAGCTTTAGACCATCCATTTCCATCGTTATATGCATACATGATTTCTGTATCAGTACCCCAAATTCCATCAGTAGTATCTTGCCATACGGCATATAGATTTCCATTATTATCTATAGCAATCGATGGCTCCCAACTAGTACCATCATTCCACCTAGTCTCATCATCAGAAACTATCAATAAATCATTATATTCTAAAGAATTAGTTTTAATTGTTTTTTTTAATTACATATCAGAATTAATATTTGAGATCATTAAATTCGAAGTTCCAATTGAAAACAGAAATAAAGCTATTACAAAAAATAAGTTTTTTTTATTCATTTTTATTTTATATCTTATTAATTTATATAATTATCTATAAGAACTAATTTTTCTAGTTTAATTACTAAAATAATCACATATTTTCTTTATAAATGAATATGGGAAAATATTGAATATTTGGTTTAATGATATATTATCGTGAAATAACTGTTTTGCAAAACGCGTTCTTCTAAGCGAAAATCTCTATTTTATTAAAAATTGAGAAGAACAACTAATATAATGTATAAATTTAATAAAAAGATTAATCTTAAAAAGTATAAACAAAAGATATAAAATCATTTTATTCTTATTTTTAAGAATTACTTGAAGAGAAATTAAATTTAGAGAACGTAAAACTTAGGATGGTAATATCTGATTCTACAAAAAATCCTCAAGATTGGAAAATTTTTAATGATATGATTGAACAAATATCAAAATATAAACAAGAATCGGGTAATCAAATATATTTAGAAATAAATTAACTGGTATGATTTATTATCTTATGTATTGTGAAGAATATTATGAATCTCTAAAAGAGAAAAGTAAATCTAAAGCAGAAAAGAAGGTAAATAAAAAGGATATTAAAGAAATTCAAAATAAGGAAATGAAAATGGATGAAGATTTATTGCAAGAGCTATTAAATATTATAAGAATGAATATCATGTGAAACATGTTAACGTTAATTCTCAGAAATTCAAACGATTTTTTTGGAAATAAAAAAATTCTAAATAATTTTTAATTATTCATTCTTAAAAATATTACAAAATCACACAATCATATTTTTAGATGTAAGATTATTAGAAATATAATTACTTTTTACAATATTAAATATAACAAAAACATTTAGGTATGAGAAAGAAACAAGTAATATTCAAATTAGATTTGAAAAATAAGAAGCTAACGACTCTTCCAGAGTCAACTATAAAGCTTACATCACTTCAAAAATTAGATTTGAGCTGGAATTGTCTAAATACTCTTCCAGAGGCCATTGGTAACCTAACATCACTCCAAGATCTAAATTTAAGTCATAATTATAGATTAACAACTCTTCCAGAATCAATAGGAAACCTGTTATCACTCCAAAAATTATATATAGATAATACCTACTTATCAAAGGTACCAGAACCAATTATGAGACTTAAATCACTTCAATATCTAGATTTAAGGTGTGTTAATAGATTAACAAATCTTCCAGAATCAATAGGAAACCTTACATCACTCCAAAAACTATGCTTAGATGGGAATAAGTTAAGAACGCTCCCAGAATCAATAGGTGCTCTAACTTCACTTAAATTTTTATATTTAAATGGAAATCAGTTAACAACTCTTTCAGAATCGATAGGAAACCTTACATCACTCCAAGAACTATGCTTAGATGGGAATCAGTTAAGAACGCTCCCAGAATCGATAGGAAACCTTACATCACTCCAAAAACTATGCTTAGATGGGAATAAGTTAAGAACGCTCCCAGAATCAATAGGTGCTCTAACTTCACTTAAATTTTTATATTTAAATGGAAATCAGTTAACAACTCTTTCAGAATCGATAGGAAACCTTACATCACTCCAAGAACTATGCTTAGATGGGAATCAGTTAAGAACGCTCCCAGAGGCGATAGGAAAACTATCCTCACTTAGAAGGCTTCATTTAGAATGTAATCAGTTATCAACACTCCCAGAATCGTTAGGAAAACTGTCATCACTCCAAGAACTAGAATTGGATGGAAATCAGTTAACAATATTTCCCGAATCAATAGGTGCTCTAACTTCACTTAAATATTTATATTTAAATAGAAATCAGTTAAGAACGCTCCCAGAATCAATAGTCAACCTCACATCACTCTGTAGATTGAGTCTATATGGTAATAAATTTAAAATTCTTCCAGAGTGCATTAGTAATCTTTCTTCACTCAAAAGTCTTAATTTAGGATTTAATCAGCTATCAACACTTCCAGAATCGTTAGGAAAACTGTCATCACTCCAAGAACTAAGGTTAGATAGGAATAAGTTAAGAACGCTCCCAGAATCGTTAGGAAAACTGTCAGCACTCCAAGAACTAAGGTTAGATGGGAATCAGTTAAGAACGCTCCCAGAATCGTTAGGAAAACTGTCAGCACTCCAAGAACTAAG
>CAZGJX010000145.1:0-1128 GCA_964525635.1 uncultured archaeon | reverse complement strand
GTTAGATAGGAATAAGTTAAGAACACTCCCAGAATCGATAGGAAAACTGTCATTACTCAAAAGGCTTAATTTAGGATATAATCAGGTAATAGATCTCCCAGAGTTTATAGGAAACTTTCCTTCACTTAATGTATTAGATCTAAATTATAACCAATTAACAATTCTTCCAGAGGGAATAGGAAACCTCACATCACTCTGGAGATTGAGTCTATATGGTAATAAGTTTAAAATTCTTCCAGAGTGCATTGGTAATCTTTCTTCACTCATAATACTACAATTAGGAAAAAATAAATTAAAGACTATTCCAAAGTTTATAGGAAATCTTACATCACTCAAAGAAATAGATTTAAGAGATAATAAGTTAAAAACTCTTCCAGAATCGATAGGAAAACTATCATCCCTCAAAATATTATATTTAAATGGAAATCCGTTAATAATACTCCCAGAATCAATAAAAAGAAAAAGATTTTATATATTTGATTTATAAAGGAAATCAACATAGTAAGAAGTATTTTTCTAAGATCTTTTTTCCATGGAAAAAGATTAATTTTTAATGGAAAATGGGTGCAAAATAACTGTTTTGCAAAATGCTTTTTTCTAAACAATAATCTCCATTCTATTAAGGAAAGAGAAGATTAATATGAATATCAAACCCTTACTAAAGGATTTTTAAATAAGATTAAAAAAAAATAATTTAAAAAAGAATATTAATTTATAAAAAACAATAAATAAAAAAGAGGTAATAATATGGCGAAGAAAGGAGTTCCTAAACGAGACGGATCTGGTAAGGGAATTAGAGCAAATCGTGGGCGTGGAGGATGTAAGGATACAGAGACCACTGGAAAAGCAAAGAATAGAAGAAAATAAAGATATTAATGAACTTTTGGAAAAGATAGGATATTACATACAATATTTTAAACAATTTTATAATCATATATTGTTTTTCCATGGAAAAGGGGATTAATTATTATAAGATATAAAAACTTATAAATTCTGAAATAGGTAAAACGACTAATAGATTATATCCTATTTTATCAAAATAATTTTAGTCTAAATTATATAATGTATTGAATAATCTTCAGAATACTATTCCTATATTAACAATCCTAATTTATTATTGAATCTAAA
>CAZGJX010000144.1:0-8785 GCA_964525635.1 uncultured archaeon | reverse complement strand
AGATCCTCTCGGCAGAAAAGAGATAATCAGCGAGATAAGAACATTAGGAAAAGAAAAATGTGTGTTTGTCTCAAGCCATGTATTATCAGAAATGGAACAGATGTGCGATGATATAACCATCATCAATAAAGGCAAGATTATACTAACCAATACGATAGATAATATTAAAAAAATGTACGCTAAAGCAAGCAATATCTTCTTGTTAGATACAAATTCAAATGAGAAAGTATTAGAATTATTACAGAATAATTCGGATTTCATAGAAAAAGCATGGATTGACGGAAGAACTGATAAAATCAATATCATTCCAAAAGATATTGATGTGCTGAAAAGAAAAATTCCTGAATTGCTTTTTAAAAATAATATCATGTTAGAAAAGTTTTCAAAAGAAGATTATTCCTTAGAGGAGATCTTTCTTGATGTTGTTGGTCTTAATTTAGGAGGTGTAAAATAATGGTTATAAATAAAGAAAAAAGTAAAATAAAACTACTTCCAGAGGATAAGTCTTATCCCATGTTTGAAGTTTTTAGAAAGACATTTTTTAAAGATGTATGTACCATTCCAAAATTTGTTGGATCTTTACTAATACTATTAGTCCCTTCTGTAATTTCTGTATTTGGAATCTATTATGGGGAGCTTGGTGATAATGCTCCAATATTGGAGGGATACTATGGAATGTTTCTTTTTTACTACCTATCTTATATGCTTGTGTTTTCCTTAATTATTGCTGGATCATCATCACCATTGATATCAAGTGAAATTAAAGAGGGTACAATGCTAATCTTAGTAAGTTATCCCTTAACAAGAAAGAAAATACTAATCGCAAAATTTCTAGCAGTATATCTTTTTGGAACGATTCTCATCTTTTTTTCCCTTACGATTATATGTGTATTATTATATCTTAACTATCCATTTCACGATATAATTCCCTTTTTTTTTATAAATCTATTAAATTGGATGCTCGCTTTATTCTTTTTTGAATGTATTGCTTTTACTATTTCTTGTCTAATGAGGCAACCAAGAAATGCTGTAATCATTCCAATTTTGATTTTTATGTTTCTAATTGTTATTTATTCTTTTTTTCTGAAAATTTTTCTTTTGAATCCTGAAGATGACATTTCTTTATTTGAAAAATATTATATTTATCTTTTTGATCCAATCTACCATTTTGGGAATCTTCTATTTTATCTATTTAAGGTTATACTCTCTTTCTCATCTGAATTAAATATGTTATTTGCTACTTTTGGGGTTACAAAGAATGTTAGCAATAACTATGTTGAGACA
Organism: uncultured archaeon; assembly: GCA_964525635.1. Lineage (GTDB taxonomy): Archaea > Asgardarchaeota > Lokiarchaeia > Sigyniarchaeales > SOKP01 > JAFGOA01. The sequence goes on along the minus strand of CAZGJX010000144.1, from coordinate 7,501 downwards.
AATTACGTCTCACCCCTAGTTTCCCTCGCCTATCTTATTGTTGTTCCCCTTGCTCTCTTGGTATTTGGGTATTTTTACTTTAAAAAACGAGATATTCAAAATTAAATATATTATTTTTATTTATATTTCATCAAAAAGAAATTGAAATTCTTATTTTTAATAAAGACTATTAAAGGACATCTTAACTATCATTAGTGCTCTCTAATTTAAATGATATAAAATACATTATAAGAATTTTAAAAAAAATCAATAAAAAAAATATGAAAAAAAAATTTATGAATAACTTTTAAAAAGTTATTTATACTCCCTTTATTCTTTAATTCTTATCCGATCTTCATCATAGCCCATGTCCATAAGAAATTTCTTCATCTTAAAGCGATGATCACCCATAAGTTCAATACTTTTTCCCCTTATTGTACCACCTGCACCAATTCTCTTTTTTGCTTTAGTTAGTAGATCTTTTAAATTGGCGTCGGTATTTCCCGCAAAAGAGATAAGGGTTACCTTTTTCTTCCATTTTCTAGTATCATTCGAAATTATTATTTCCTGCTCGTCTGCGCTCAAATTTTGGCAAATACACAAAGATTTAGGGAGCCCACATAAAGCGCAAATTTCATCTTCGTTAATTTTTTAATTTCACGGTTGTTTTTTAATTAACTTTTTAATTTGTTAACATTTTATTATAAGGATAATTTCAAATTAAAACCTTTATGATATTTTATTATAAATTATAAAAAAAAAAATGAATATCCAACTAATTTAGTTCATTTAATTATTTTTTACTTCTCATTAGACCATCAAAATGAGTAAAACGATACTTATTATATTTCAAATAATACGATTAATTATTTTATAATAGATTATTTGTGGTATCAGTCCAAATACCTCTATCCCATCCGCAGAAATGGCTTTTGGGAATGCTTTTTTCATATATATTTATTATATATACTTCTTTCTATACAAAGATTGCTAGTTTGCCCCCTAACTATGATAACTCGTTAGAGTATCATTAAGCTGAAGTAGACGTGGTGTTTCACCATTTCTATTGGATATCATTAAAGTTTATATATATTATGATAGAGTAGATTAGATTTTTTATAAATATAAAGATTTTAGTATGAAAATTTAATGATTTAGTAAAACTAATCATTATTACAAGGTGATAATATCAAATGATCTAACTTTTAATAAAGATCTCTCCTTTTATTTTCTGAATAAAATTAAAAATCAAATTTAATTTAAATAAGAAAAAAAGACTCAATTTCAATTTATCTTCTAATTTTTAATTATACTAATCATCATCGTCGTCCCAATCCTCGTCCTCGTCATCATCAATTTCCCAATCACCGTCATTATATTCATCTAAATCATCATCATCATCATCATCATCCCAATCCTCATCCTCATCTTCAGGACCATATAATTCTAATTCTTTCATTATAATGTCCTCCTTTAACTAATTCTTGATTAATTAAAATTAAATATCAATTATTCTTTTTGAAATAAAGTATTATAATTCATATTTAAATATTACTATTTCAATCTAATAGCATTTAACTTATATATTTCAAATTATAGGCTAATTTAACTAACAATTTAAAGAATTAATACATAATAATTTGATTAATTTCCAAAATTCCTTAATTAATTGAAAAAACCTATAAGAAATTCTTAATATCCAAAATTTCGTTCATAATTATAATACCTTTTAATATAATGAGTTAAATCTTTATAGATATATAATTAATACATTTAAGATATAAAGAATAATTTTAACTATTTTCTCTTATTTTTTTATTCAGAATGAAATTTGAAGATTGGCATACCCATAATAAACTATGTAGACATGCTGAAGGAACTATTAAAGATTATATTAATCAAGCAATAAATATGGATTTGGGTACTTTAGGAATTAGTGATCACTTTCCCTATGAATTCTATAGTGGTTTTGAAAGAATTCCACATCAAGGTTATTCAATGAAATTAGAAGAAATTAATGATTATTTGCAAATTATTGAAGAATTAAAAGAGAAACATGAGAAAGAGATAAATATAAGGATAGCATTTGAAATTGATTATATAGTTAATCAAACCATAAAACTAAATAAGTATTTAAGACAATTTAAAAATAATTTAGATTATATTCTTGGATCTATTCATGTACTATACTCTGTAAAGGGGGCATGGACAATTGATGATTCTTCATTTAAAGAAGAATATAATTTATACAGAAGTATTGATGAAGTTTATCTTCAATATTATAACACCCAGATTGAAATGATAAAAAATAAAGATTTCGATTATGATATTGTTTCTCATTTAGATCTTCTAAAAAAATTTAATATTTTTCCTGAAAATAAAAATTTAATAATGGAAAAGGTAATTGAAGTTTTGGAACATATAAAAAAAAGGGATTTAGTTATGGAGATAAATACTGGTGGTCTTAGAAAGGATGTGAAAGAACAATATCCTAGTTTTAATATCATTGAGAAGATGTATGAATTAGATATTCCTATTATTTTAAGTTCTGATGCACATAAACCTGAAGAAATAGCATATAAATTTAAAGATATGTTGATTAAATTAAAAGAAATTGGGTATACTCAATTAGTACATTTTTATAAAAGAAAGAGAACTTACATAGATATTAATTAATTGTATTAGGAAAAATCTCTTGTTAAAAAAAGACTTGTGTGAAATCTGCGGAACAGAATTAGATTTTGTGATTAGACAAGAAGATTATAAAGAGTTATTTTGTGAATTCTGTAAAAAGATTTTTAAAGTGAATATTTTTTGTCCAAATGGTCATTATATATGTGATAGTTGTCATTCAGAAGACCCAATTAAAATAATAAATAATTTTTGCAAAAAAACAAAATTAAAAGATCCTTACAAAATTGCAGAAAGGATTATGAGTCATCCCAAATTTAAATTATACGGAAATGAGCACCATGCACTAACTCCAGCAGTTATATTAACTACTTTAAAAAATAATAGTATATTAAAACCAAATGGAAAAGAAATTACAGTTTCAGATATTGAAGAAGCTATAAGTCGTGGTTCAAAGATACCAGGTGGATATTGTGGTTTTTATGGATCTTGTGGAGCAGGTATTGGTTCAGGTATAGCTGTAACTATTTTTATGGAAGCTACTCCTTCTACAAATATTCCAAGAAGTTTAGCAAATGAAATGACTTCTCGTTCGTTAATCAAAATTTCTGATAATTTAGAACACTGCTGCAAAAGATCTGTGAAATTATCTATAAATGAAGCCTTAGAATTTCTAAAAGATAAATTTAATATAAAATTAAATTTTGAAATAAATAGATGTGAATTTGCTATTAAAAATAAGAAATGTTCTGGAGGAAGTTGTCCATTTTTTTAATCACACGTTTATATATTTATATCCATATATTTACAAATAATTAATAAATTATTTTATCTAAACAGATTCATCCAAACAAAACAGAATTATAATAAATATCTATAATTTTATTATAAATTATTTATTAAATATTCAATATGTTCTTTTATTCGGTTCCAAGAATAGAATTCAAATCCAAAATCACGTTTAATTGGATAAACATCGAATAAATTAGGATTAGGGCTATAATTCTTATCTATTTCAATTATTTTACTTGAAGATCCAGTTTGAGATATAGCTTCTTTTGCAACAGATTGCCATGATACAAAATTGGTACCCAAACCAAAATAAAACTTTCTATTAAACTCAGATTCTAAGACAGCACGATATATTTTTGCTAAATTTCCTGCCCAAATAAATTGTGTTCCATCATATTTTATAATATTAATTTTTTCGTTATTTTTTGCGTTTTGAACAATTTTTTTGAAACGGTTATCAGGTTCTATATCTGATCCTTCAATTATAGGATTTCCAAATGTATATCCTGGTCTAATTATATTACATTGTAGTGAATATTGATAAGAAATTGCATGAAGAAAATTCTCACTTGATGCTTTAGTTGCTCCATAATAGTCAACTGGAGTTGTTTTAGTTGTGTTATCAATATTCGAATCAAATTTTCCAATTAAGGCTGTTGATGATGTATAAATAATATGTTGTATTCCTAGTTTTGCAGCAGTCTCAAATAAAAAAATAGAAGGAAGGGTGTCATTTTTTAGCATAGTGACAGCTTCATCTCCCCATCCTAGAGCAATATGAATACAAGCATCCATATCTTTTAGGTTGTTTTTAATAATATCAAAATCAGTTAACTTTCCATTAATTATTGAAACATCCTTTAATTCAATTAGTTTAAGGACTTTATTTGGATTCCTAGCAAGAATATTAACTTGATGATTATGATCGCTTAGTTCTTTGACTACATATGATCCAATAAATCCTGTTCCACCAGTCAAAAATATTTTCATTATTATATCACGATTATTTGTTAATCTCTCCAATTTTATGGCGAAAATGATAAATAATTTTTAAAATTTTGATTTCAAATCTTTATTGAATTTTAATAAAAGTCCAAATTGAAATGATTGAAACTATATCTTTTTACTCCTTAACCATGTTTCCATAACTAGCGCTTGAAATAAATTAATATGTTTTGAATCTCGAGTATGAAAAACTAGATAATTTTTGCCCTTATTTCCAATAACAGCAAATAATAATTCTTCACCATCCTTCAATATTACAAAGCGATCTTGCCCCTCATATAATCTAATTGAAAGATTATCCAAACTTTCAAATTCCTCCAATAATTGAGCGTGTTCTTCAATACCAGGATTAATTAAACATGATATTTTTAAACTAACAGAAGATCTAACTTCATATAGATGTAAATCTTGAAGATCCATAATGCTTGGTGCGATAATCATAACATTATGAGCTGAGCTAGCTAAGATATCCTTCATTTTACTAATAATATCTTTTTTTTTGATATCAATATCTGAGAAGTCTAATATTTTCATATCAATAGATGTAGAATTTTTCATCTTTTCAATTTCAGAATCAAGTTTATCGAATTCATCATCTACTTTACTTAATTCATCATTAAGAAGATTTATTTTTTTTTCTAATTGTTGGATTTTATTATCTTTTTCTAATAATACATTTTTGTCGATGATAGATTCCTGTGCTACCTCTATTTGTTGCTGTTTAATTTCAATAGTCTTTTGTAGAGCGTCTATTTTCTGGTCTTTTATATCTAAAGAACTCTCAAGAGTATATATTTGCTCATCTTTTAATCTTATTGACTCTTTTACTGTAATTATTTGCTCATCTTTTAATTTTAAAGAATCTTGCAGCGTACTAATGAGTTTTTCCTTTATAGTTAATTGTTTTTTTAGTTCTTCCATATGTTAATTCACAGAATTTTTTATTTAATATTGATAGTGATTAATTTCTTTTTATTTTAATATATTTTCTACTAATTTTTTTAGAAATTAATAAAGTTAAGATATTTAAAATTGAATTTAAATTTTATACTTTAAAAGTTCGTTTATGTATCGAGATTGATTAATTTGGTAGAGAAATCTTGACTTCTAATTGTTATTTCAAAAAATTAAGTCAATAATTTATTTCAATAATTAACCTAATGATTTTATTTAAAGAATCTGAATAAATAAAATTTCGATAGAGTTAAAAAGATTTTTTTTTATTAGGTATACATGAGTGTTAATATGGAAAATAAAATTAGGAAAGTTGAAAAGGATCTCATAGTACTTATTGATAAACTATTAGAAGAATATCATGCTTTACTAGGAATCGCAATTGGAACTCATGGAGGTACATTTATTGCTAGTAAATTCAAAAAACAAATTAAAATGAAAGACCATGAAATCGCTGCTGCAAATAGTAGTATTTTATTTCTTTCAGCTAAATTATTAAAGAATTCACTCAATCAAGAAATTTCATATGATTTAATAGCAGGAAAATTAAGAATAGTCCTCTCAATTATTACCAAAAATATTGCATTAGTGGCATTTTTAAATCGGGAATTAGCAGAATTAGAAGGTATAAATAAATACATTTCAAAATTAAAAGAATTTTCTCTTAAAGTATCTGCAATAGTTGAAACATCAGAAATTATTAAAGAGGAAATTTTTGTAGCTTTAAAACGTGCTATACCAAATGCATTAGTCACAGCAATAATTACTAAGGATGGTATGCCAATAAAAGTTCAATCTACTATGGCGGAACCAATGCTTTCAGCCATATTAGCTGCATTTTATAAGTTATCTGGAGTAATATTAGAAAATAGTGATCTTGAGTATTCGATTATTGGGGGAGAAAATGGTTCAATTATAGTTCATGAACTTGATGAGGCAAGAATTTTATGTGTAGCTGTTCCTGATGCAGATGATAAACGATTAGGAGCCTATATTGCAGAAATAAAAACAATTTTACAAAAATAATTAAGATATTATTTGCTTAATATTATCCACTACTTTTAATGCTCCAAAAAATGAATCTGCAAACGTCTTACCATTGAATAAAATCGTACAAACTGGTTCTTGTTTCTTTATTTTCTTGACAGGCTCGGATTTATCATGTATGTATTTAAGATTATTAATTTTGTTTATATTTTCAATACTTATTTCTTTAGGTGCGAAAAAAATCAATTTTGTTGAATAATATTTTATTTTATTTGATTTAATTATCGTTTTTATTGAGTTCCATTTATCAGAATAAAATGAATCAACATGTAATTTTAAGAGATTTAAGTTCAAAGATTCTTCAGATGCTCGAATAGATCCTGGAATTCGAGGATTTATTTCCATTAAATAAGGAATATGATTTTTGATAACAAAATCAAATCCATTAATACCTTTTAAACCAAGTTTGTTGTTTAAAAAAATAGAAATATTCGTAATTATTTCTTCATCTTTCCTTGATATGTTTGCTGGAACTATATTTCCACAATACATAAATTTTTTTGGAGAATTAACGAAATCTAATCCGATAATCTGTCGATTAACAGATATTACTATACAATCATTTCCATTGGATATCGTAGTACAACTAATAGGTATTCCTTCTATATATTCTTGAATTAGCCATTCATAAAAATTATCTACTTCATCAATTAAAGTCATTCTAAAAATAAATTGATCTTCATTATCCATCTTATATATATTTATTCCTCCAGAACTTCTTTTTTTCTTTAGTACAATAGGATAATCTATAGAAGAACTTCTATGTTTAAATTCTTCTAAAGACATAGTTCTTGGTATAGGATATCCTTTTTTCTCTAAAAATTTATAGATATTTACGATATTTCTTGCTTTTTTTATTTGAGTAGGATTATTATTCAGACTTAATATGGAATATTGTTTTTTAGCTACTTCTTCTAAAATTGACTTTCTTTTATCAATCAAATCATCTAATCCACTTCCAATGAGAAGATAATCTATATTTGGAAATTTATTTAATAAATTGAATGTAAATTTCACAAAATAAGTTTGATATATCATATTTAAAACATGATAATCTAGACAATCACGGAACAAACAGAATGTTGGCAAAAGG
>CAZGJX010000143.1:0-8839 GCA_964525635.1 uncultured archaeon | reverse complement strand
TTAATTGATAATGTCTTACCATTTTCTTTATCCAACATTTCACACAATACAGAAACAGGAGTGAGCCCTCCCATATGAGCCAATGCAACAGATAATTCAGTATGACCCATTCTATCCTTCAATAAATTTTCATGAGCAATTAAAAGGTGTACATGTCCAGGGGCTCTGAAATTTGAGCTAAATGAATCTATATAAGGATCATTATTTACTCCATTTTCAAATAAATTTTTTCCCAATATACCAAATTCTTTTATTGTTAATGCACGGTCTAAATCTGTTATTCCTGTATAAGTATTAGTATGATTTATAGTAATTGAGAATGAAGGTCTGTCTCCATAGGGACATACTTCTCCACGAGATATTTTATTGAATATAGGATATTCCTTCTGTGTTTTAGAATAAATATCTGTCATAAAGGGTAAGCCTAAAATCTTAGCGATAGTTGCATGCATCGCTATACAGATCAATCCGCCGCCATCATGACGTAAATGAAAAATATGTTCTGGTGTTACTTTTTCAGCAAGACAAATTAAATCAACTTCTTCTTCTCTTCCGTCTCTATCATAGATTAAAATAAATTTACCTTCCCTTAGATCTTTAAAAGCTCTCTTCAATTTTTCGTTCATTTTCTAAACCTAAAATATTGTTCTGAATATTATTAACTTCAATATTTACTAAAAATACATTTATTTAAAAATAAATGGATGCATTGTTTCCTTTAATTAATCGATTATTGACTAAAATGATTTTAAAATATCTAATATATTGATTGATAAACTAATCTAGATTTCCAGTCTTATATTAGCATTGGTTAAATTTCTACAATATATCTTATAAAAGCGGAATATTAACATTTCAACTACTCATAATTGAGTAATATTTTTTTTAGACCCCTTAATTATGTGAAAAATACATTTAATTTTGCTTTAGTTATTAGTCTCTAAGCATTAAATAAAGGATAATCTTCCCTAAAATTTATAAATAGCGAAAGGAAAAATATGACCTAAATTTAAGTTAGAAAGAAAAAATAATATTCATAAAAAATATTAGGTGTTTTTTTTTTATAATTACTTGAATGATAAAATATTAATTACTAATTAATATAAATTTAGCATTATTATAGCAAATAGTAGTTTAAAAACATAATTGAGAGAGTATTGATTTAAATATGGAAGAACAAAACAATGAAAATGAAAAGGAACTGGAAGAGGAACATCCTATAACTGAAGCTTTATCCACTTTAGGATGGATCGAAGAAAAAAATGAAGCACCTGAGGAAATTAAGGAAATAGACGATTCTGATGAGAAAATTAATTTTCTTAACGAAGAAATTAAACGTTTAAATGAACAGATTAGTGGACTTCAAGAAGAAAAAGACCAGCTAAAATCAAATAATGAACAATTAATCAAAGAAAAAGAAAATGTTAATGAACAACTTAATGAAATCATAAATGAAAAAGAGAATCTAAATACAAAGATTGAGGAATTATCCGAAGAGAAGGATAAATTATCAAATCTTATTGAAAATAATAAAAGCTCTATAGATACTTTTAATCAGGAAATTTCTGAAAATGAAAATAATTACAAAAACCTTATTCAAGAAAAAGATGATCATATAAAGAAGCTAGAAATAAGAATAGACGATTTAGAAAAAGATCTAGGTAATAATGAAAATCAAGTAAACCAAATTATTGAATTTAAGAATGAAATTATAGATAAAAATGAGAAGATAGAAAATTTAAACGCTGAAATAAAAGAAAAAAATGATTTAATGGGAAACTTGAATTCTAAAGTTAATTCTTATCATGAAGAAAAACAAAATTTAAAAAAGGAAATTGATGAAAAAAATCAAGAAATAGCGAATATAAACAAAAAAGTGGAAATAAAACAAGAGGAAAATTCAAATTTAAAAAAACAATTGGAAGAACAAAATCAAAAAATTAAAAATTTCGAGGAACAAATTAGTTATCTGGAACAAGACACTATTCAAAAATCCAAATTTGATAAATTAGAATTGTTAATTGAAAAGAAAGATGAATTATTAACAGAAAAAGATAAAGAGATATTTAATCTTGAAAGTTCATTAAAGGATTCTAAGCGGGGAATAAACAATTTAAAACAACAAATGGAAACTTTTAATTTAATCAAAAAAGATTTAGAAAAAAAAGAAGAACGGATTAAGGCATTAGTATTAGAGAGTGAGGCCCTTAAACAGAAAGGTGTTACAAATCAAGAAATAATTGAACGTCTTGAGAATCGACTTGAACAAACACACCAGAAATCTGGTGAATTAACAGGAAAATTCGAATTAGAATTTTCTAATATGCAATATAGATTAGAAGAGAAAGAAAAAACCATAAAAGAATTAAAAGAAAGTGAGAAAAAACTTAACAATAAATTGTCAGAAACAGAAAAAATAGAAGATAAAATTTTATCGGATCTGCAAAGTCTCAAAGATGAAAAAATTAAATTTAATAATCAAATTGAAGAAAAAGATAAAGAAATCATAGAATTAAAGAAAAAAATAAAGCTTCTAAGGCGAGATAAAATAAATAAATAAAAATACCTAATAGGTGGAATAAATACCTTTTAATTTAACATGATTATTATAAATTTAATTAAAATACTCTTTCCTCTTATTTTATTATTTTTAATATAACCTTTATTATTATCGAAATAATAGAATTAATGGTCTGATCTAAGTGAATAATATTGTTATTATAAAATAAAAAGGTAAAAAAATAAGATTTTAAATTACTTTTCACGCCATTCAGCGCCACAAGAACCGCATTTATATTTTTTCCCGTAAACTCGTGGGTAGTCCATAATTATATTGGATTTATCAACGCTTTCATGAATCATACTTTTCTTTTCTTCATTACATTTAGGGCAAACCCTTCTACCTTCTGTCTTTTCTACTGTAATAATTGATCCATCATCTTGACCTGGAATACCTGGAGCTGCTTTTGATGAATATGATTCTCTTATTTGGGGTGTTTTTGGTTTTATTGATATTCTTGATTTTTCTCCTGTATTGAAGACTTTTGATTTAGTTTCTGGTTGAATATTATCTGCAATTTTTTCCATTTCTGTATCTGGTTCCAAATCTGATTCTGGTTGTAATTGTATTGCATCAGATTCTTTATAATCCACTCCCTTATTTATTGCATCAATAAATTTAGAATCATCACCTTCTTCATATATTTCTTCATCTTGATCACCCGCTCTATCTGCATCAATTTGTCTAGCCCATTGACCGGATTTAACTCTTTCTTTAACATTACAAGCATTTCCTTGCCATACTAACACTCTAGTCCCAAAATCTAACACAAAACAATCCTCTGAATCTAAGGAATCAGCAGAATATGGAACTTGAATCATTTTCATTGCATTAATATCCTCATATTCTTCAGAACTAACACGGTATAATACATTTTTATGTTCTGTGAATCCAGCAAAATCACCAGTCAGCACGTCCTTAAGCATTGTTCTCGCCAAATTCTTTTCCACAATTTTCATAGATCCCCTGTCAGAAATTAGTTTCATAAATTCTTTTGATTCTTGACCTTGATCAATAGTGATTATTTTGGCAGCACCACCTCTTTCTTGATCTAAATTACGGGCTTGTGCCGCACCGCTGGTTTTTTCATCTACGGAACACTTATTACCTATCCAGACATATATAGTGTACTCATCATCTAGGAGATACACATCTCCTGTTGAGAAGATTGGCTTATTTATCTCTTTCAGCTCTCCTTTATCAACAAGGTATAATTTCAATTTTTTTAACCTCAAATCATATTGAATTTTTTTTATAACAAATTTTTTATAAATATATGATAGCACTTTTTTTATAAATAGTTTAGGATAATATATATGTTAATTAAAAAAAGTTATTCAAAAAACTTTTGCAATTATTATGTCTCTGTTATTTTATTTATCCCAAAAAAAAAGAAAAGAGAGGATATTTAAAAGAAATATAGTATTTAAAACTGGCTTAAAGCAGTTTTTATTCTACTTATAACCTCGGGTATTTGATTTATATCAATTGAACAATAAGCAATTCGAAGTCCATTAATATTTTCAGCAGGTTTTTCAATAGGAATTACTCCAACTTTATGATGCTTTAATAAATAATCTGCAAAATTATTTGCTTTAATTTTCTGTCTGTTCAAATTAATAAAGAGAAAGAATCCTCCTGAATTAGGATCAATTGATATGTTTGGATTATCGAGACTCTTTAATTCATTGTTGATTTTTTCATATCTTTTTTCTAATACTTCTTTAATTCTATTTCTACTGTCAATTATCTTTTCAAATCCCACTTCTTGAAATATTCTTTCAGCTATTGCTTGATAGATATGATTGCAATTAGATATTGAACTTCTATTCATCCCCTCAAGCTTATTATTAATTTCTTTTTTCAATTTCTCTAATTCTTCATCATTTGATACCCAATTTGATTTTAATCCAATAGTTAAAAATCCAATCCTAGCACCATACATTAAAAGTTCCTTTGTAAGACCATCTAATTTGATAGGAATAATATCTCCTTTTAATTGCTGTAATTCATAAAAAAATGATGTATTCAAAGCTTCCTCTGAATAAACATAAGGTTCATAAGCATCATCTATAATAATTATGAATGGTTTTTTTAGCTTTACTTGGGTTTCTTCAAGTAATTTTAATATATCTTTAGCTTCTTGTTTCGAAGGAACATATCCAGTAGGATTATTTGGAAAATTTATTATAATTACTATCTTATTCTGAATTTTATTAACTTCATTTATTGTATCTTTTAAACTATCTAAATTAATTCTATCATCTTTAAAAAAATCGAATGATTTTATTTCAGCACCAATATTTTTTACTATTATATTATCATAATTTCCCCACCTTTTATTAGCACAGATAATCTTTTCACCAGGATTAAGAAAAAGTTTACAACTTAAATATATAGCATTAGTAACTCCTGTAGTTATAATTGGATTGGTCATGTATTTATTCAGATGAACAATCTTCTCTTTATCCGTTTCTGAATTATATTCTGATTTTCTTATTATCCATTCCCTCCAAATGGTTCTCAAATCAGCTAAACCACCAATAGAGGCATAAGGGACAATATCTTTAACATTTAATTCTGTATATTTTTTTATTTCTTTTAAGTAACATGGTAACCATTCATCACTTCCTAGTTCAATAAAATCTTTTTCATATCCAAATGCGGTACCGATAGTTCCATTTATATCTGCCTCTTTTTTTGCTCTACCCGCCCAATAGAAGACTCCATCAGGTAGAAAAATTCTTTTTCCTATATCTGAAAAAGCATCATATAGGGGTGTTTTTTCTAATATTTCAAAATTCATAGTTTTTTCAAGAAATATATTTTTTTTTATTTTGAATATTGAACGATTATTAATTAAACTTTTGAGTATCTGATGAAAACTATATTGAATTTAATTTAATATGAAAACCCTTCAAAATTAGATGGAAATTGATGAATGAAATTCAGAAAATTTCAATTATTTTCATTGAAATTGTACATTATTCTTGTACCATTAAAAATTTAATGTTTTTTTGTTAAATTGATTTGATATAAAATATATTAAAATGATTTAAATTCTTTTAAAAACTTATTTTTGGTATAAGAGATATAAATTAGATTTACTATAATTAATCTAATACAATTTTAATATTAAAATAAAAAAAAATCATTGAAAATAGAATGGAAGAATCAAATAAAGAAAAGAACTCTGAAAATCCCTTAACAAAAGGATGGAATAGTTTTATCTATAATATCCAAGAGAATTTTCAAAATTTTCAACAAGCACTTAAAGACCAGACAGAAAAAGGAATCGAGGATTTAAAAAAAAATCAAGAAAAAGTTGAAACCTTTTTTCTCGGTGTTAAAGAGAAATGGAAAGATAAATTAAGTGAATGGAATGATGAAATCAAAAGAAAAGGAATAGAGACAAAAGAACAATTAGAAGCGGGTAAACAAAAAATAGCTCAAGATTTCGAAAAATGGTGATATCCTTTATTGTCCATAGCGTCAATTAGGATCTCATCTTCGATAATCTTAATCTTCCTTACTACTTGGTCAGGATTTAAAGCATTCAGGATTGAAAACTCATTTATCCCAAATTCTTCTAAATCTCCTAATTTACCACATATTACTTTATTCTTGGGTGTTGATCTGCATAGTTCAGGGTGATAGATCTCCTCTAATGATCGATAATTCATATTAACCTTATTTGGTATATTCATTTAAATCCCCCAATTTAATTTAATTGAATCTGACGAATCATATTCCATTAGAATATCTTGCCAATATTTCAACCTCTCTTCAAGAGTTAGATTTTCAAAGAAATTAGGATCGTTCCATGACTTTAACCATTCTTTTCGCTTGTCCTCAATCCAATTTTTCGCGTCTTTCTCATTAAAATGAATACTAAATGTCATCTCATAGAGGTCTTTTTCATTATATCCATAATTATAAAAAAACCGTACACGTGCCACAAAAACCTTTATCATATGCTTCCAAATTCTTATATGAAACCTATCATCTTCCTCGTCGAAATCTAACAATAGAAAGGAATGCTCATTTAAAGTTAGTTTAAAATACCTTTCAATAACATCCAAGTCAGAGCCATAACATTCTATTAATTCGCCAATTGTATCCTCTTTTGAATCTTGATTAAAAGGAATTTTAAGATGATTAGAACAATCAGCAATCATTAACTTAATACCATCATTATCAGATGAGAAAAATTCATAAGCAGAGCTTACATAATAATCTTCTACTAATTCTGTCTTGATTATTTTCATCACTTCACTTATTTTGATTTTAGTGTCAAAAAAAAAAGGGAAAATACTTAACGCAAATGTTGGTATTTGTAGGAATCGTCGTAAATCTGAACTCTTGGCGAGTTGATGTCAAACTGTTTTTGAAGGAAGTTTATCTTTGGCTGTCGGAGTCTCTTTACCTTTCTAAAACAATCACGATTACAGAAGGTAAAGCCAAGAAGATCAATGAAATAATTATCATCGTTTCGTAATTGCTCACCACAGTAATTACAGTAAAATTTATTGAACCTAAGATGACTTTTGATACTTTCAAATGCGTTGATTTCCTCAAGTATTTTTCTTGACATTAAGATATAAATTATTAAACCATTAATAAATGAAGATAGATTAACGATTTTATGAATCTTCCATATTTAAATTATAGAATTCTCATGAATGAGATTGAGTTTAATAATACTTTAAATAATATTATTTTCCTCATAATAGAATCATAATTCACGCAAATTTTTTTAGATTATAAACATTAACCCATCAGGTAATAAAAAATAAAAAAAAGGTTAAATAATTCTTAGTTTTATGAGATAGGGATTCTTTCAACCTTATCCATTAATTTTTTTTATATTCTATTTCTATATTGTGAACTATGTTAAGATTTGATTTTTTACAATAAAAACAAAAAAAATCCTGTCTTTCCTTTTTCCTTTTATAATTACTATAATCTAACCAATAAACCCAATAATAAGTGTATCCCTTTCTTCCACACTTACATCTTTTTTCTGTTGGCTTTCTTAAATCAACAATAATTTTCCTTGAAATCTCTATTTTTCCTTTTCTTGCATTCTCCATACATTCTGAACAAAAAATAAATCCAGACCTCTCAAATTTACTCAATTCTTCTTTGGGAAAGTGTAATAAGCAATGGGAACATTGTCTATATTCATTTTTTTTATAACAATAATTACAAATATAGTCATATTCGTTAAATATTCTCCCTTTTTCAAATGGAATCATGGTATGACATTTAACGCAGGTCTTAAGATATTGTGTATATCTTCTTAACTTATTGATCACCTCCCAATCAAGATTTACAATGCTTTCGGCAAATCTCCCATGCTTATACCTAATTATAATCCTTTCAAGAGAATAGGTAATACTCTCAATAACTAAGTAACTGTCTATATTTTCATAATCATGAATATGTTTAAAGTGATAATTTAATACTTTTGGAACGTATTCTTGCCATTCATGGTTCGTAGCCCATAAATATGAAGGATAATCCATTTTATCTGAAATTATAATTCTATTATCATTATCTCGTATATCTTCCATTAACTTCCTCATTGTCAAATCAGGATAGATACGTTCATTATGATATTTAAAACGCCTTTCAAAATTAGCCTCCTCATTATAATAGTCAAGATTTTTGATTTTTCTTATTGATAAATTTTGTATCTTCTTTATAAGAAAATCAACATAGGGAATATAGCACCTTAACTTTTCTTTTGAGATAATATTCTCTTTTGCACATAAAATCAAAAGGGGAAACCAATCAGATCTTATAATATCTCTAAAATTGAAAATACCAAATTTTAATTTTCTCTGTCTTGGAAGTTTAAGAAAGAATCCTATAAACTTTAAGAATCTCTCTCTTTTTTCTGGATATTCAAGAACTCTCGTTCTTAGGAGAACATCTAAGAAAAAATAATGATCTGTTATCTTTAACTTTTTTATACTCTCTTCAAAATTAAAGTCTTGTTTATCATACTGAAAAAATAATTCAAACCTACCTTTTCTTGATAACAATAGCTCTAAATTAGCATCGTTTAAATGCCTGAAAATACCCATTCTAAGAAGCTCATCTATATCCTTTTCTTTATAATCTTTTAACTTCCTGCTAAATCTACGATTTAATTCTTCATAGGCTTTATCATCATTAAATTTGATTAATTTTAAAAGTAAATTTCCATAAAAGTCTTCATAATTGAGGAAATTTTAAGTTATAAATGATCTATTCTTTTTTAATTTTCTCGCT
>CAZGJX010000142.1:0-8893 GCA_964525635.1 uncultured archaeon | reverse complement strand
CCCATGGATTTGGTCCATAAAATCGTAATTTCCAATATCCGGTATTTCTAACTGTTTGATAACGAGAATTATTAGCAACAGTAACCTGTGCAGTAGAAACATTAGAAAAAGCAGGAAGCGTAAAGATAATTAAAATTGCAATTACTATTGGTAATTTTTTATTCGATCTCATTTAATACTCTCTCATTGGTTTTAAGTAAAAAACTGATTTTTTGATATTTAAAAGGATCTGGTAAAAATTTTAAGTAGTAGGTTATTAAAAATTAAGATATAATAAGAAGGTTAAAAATGAATCAAAACCTCATTGAAAGAAAAAAAAAGCAATTTTAATACGATTCTTGAAAGATTTATTTATCAAGATTCAATCTTTAGAATTTCAACTACAAATTATAAATTAAGATAATAAAAAAAATAATATATTCAGCCATATAAGAAACGTTTCCGGGTTCCCGGAGATTCTATAATTTAGAAAGCCATTCGGATGGGTCCGGGTATTTTCCTTGAAGACTATGACCGTAAGCGAACTCACAGTTTGACATTTCCCACTGATAATAACAGAAGTACTATTGTCAACGCTTTCAAGTTTAACTTCCAGCGTTATAGCTTAATGCTATCTTTTTATATGGCTAAAACAACCATATTTAATATTTAAGTGTCTCGATTTCAATGAAATGATAACTTAAAATATAATGGTCTAAATTGAATAGAATTAATTATACGTACTAATTAAACTTTACTGATATTAACCGTTAAATTTAAATGTGTTATTGAAATAGCTACTTGAAATTAGATATTATTATTTTTTTTATAAATATGAATTGTAGTATGAAATAATATAAGGAAAAATAAATATCATGAATTAAATATTTTCCACCTAATCTTTCTTTTTTTTTTTTATACTCCAATATACAGTATACATTGAAATAATTGTTATTATTCCAATACCAACTACACTACCGATAAGTAAATAATACGTTACAGGTGTTGGAATAGAAAATTTAAAAGTAGATTCATAGACAATGTCTGTATGATTCAAATAGTCTCGAATGAAATAGAGATAACTATAATCTCCTGGTTCAAAACGATTGGTTATACAATTAAATTCGGTCTCATCTTTATGACAATCATAGGGATATCTTTGATAGAAATAACTATTAAAATTATCTTTTGAAATGAGTACAAAAACACCTTCTATACCTGATTCATTATCTTGGGATATAACTGTAAAATTTAAATGAGATTGTAATGTGGGATTTCTTGGTGTTAAACTATGATATAATATCTCTGGACTTTCTGTGTCTGCTATAGTTGTAAAGCTAAAATTTGAGATTATAAGATTGTGCCCTGAAATTGAGACGTTATATATTTTTCCAGCTCCAGGAGGCAGGCGAATAAGCAGATTTCCATTTTTATCTCCATATTCCGTATGGTATATACCATCATCTGTTTTCAGATGAACTCTAGGATATGGACTAATTCTATCAAGATTGTCTTTTATAGTAATATTAAGTAATTGTCCTTCGTAGTAATTTGGTTCAAAAGGATTGTCTACCTCACTTGGTATCCCTGTGTATATATCCACCTCAGGATCACCCAAGAGACAATATGTTAAGAGATTTTTACGATCTGCTTCTCTATGGGCGGGGAGAATTCTTTCATATTTATAATAATCTGTATTCATATAGGTTACCTTTGAGTCATATAATGTTCTTCCTTGTTGGAATTTTTTTTCTTCAAAAAATTCTCTCCAAAATAATTTTGCATTTGCACGATTTAACCTTTCCAAATCATAATCATCAGTATAATACCATGTAACTCTAAGAGCACCTACATAACCAATTGCTCCTTTATTAGATTGATTAATTAATATTTCTCCAATACTATTATCATTACCTGTACCTGAAACAATATCATATGTAGAGGTTGAACAAGCATCAGCATATATAAGTGATGGATTATTCGTATTGTTGCAATTTTGAGCGTTTGTGTTCGTATAGATTGTCCCTGATTTATCATTATATAAAAAAGGAGCACCATGGCCCGCGAACATCATTGTAGAATAACCCTCATTAAAATTATCTATAAAACTAGTTTGATTAAGAGGTTCTTTTGGATCGGGAGGTGTGTATGCTGATGTGGATCTCCAAAGGTGAGTAAAATTCATTTCATCTTGCACATAATTTTGCCATATATAAGTTGTTAAAACAGATTCATCTTCACCATCAGGTGGTTCTTCAGATATTGTATCTGATATCCCTCCAGCTAATAACATTCTATTCATCCATTCTCCCCCATCAGGATTCTTCTCATATTTAAGTGTTTTTTGTACCATTTTAGCTAATTCTATTGCATTATTAGCTGGTAGTCTACCAACATATACTTCAGGGATCCAATCAATTTCATCAACACCATGAGAATTATATTCTTGAGATTCTCCAAATAAATTATCTTCATCCTCATCCCAATCTCCTGTGAGGTCCGCGTAATAATAATCTGTTGGTTTAGAAACAAGATTACCTACAATTTCAGAACTACCTATATCTCTTGTATCAGGATTATATACATATCTGATTGGAAGTAAATTATCTTGAGCATCTCCAGCTAATAAAACCCATCGAATTCCGTCTGATTCATAAAAGGATTTGATCATATTTCGTATACTTTCTTGAGGATCTCTCCCTCCATATAAGGAATAATTATCTAAAATTATTGTTTTTACACCTTTTTGATTTTTCCATTCCACTAATGGCTCTAATTCAAGTATGAAATCCCCTCTTCCTTCTGGAGCAATGATCAACATTTCTATTTTAGGTTTATACCAACTCTTATTTAAAGCATCATAATCGATTTCAGGTAAATGAGAGAAATCTATTTCAGCAATACTAGCTGAAGTGTTAATTTGAGTAGAATAAATCTGATTTTGAGTAAGGTTTATAGAATAATTCCCAAATATAATAGGACATAAGAATAAAATTAAAAAGATTATAAGATTTCTCTCTTTCCTTTTTTTCAAAAACATTTCAGTTCAATATGAAAATATAAATTTTATATTTAATTAAATAAGAATTTAAAAATAAGAATTTTCTTATTTTAAGAAAGAATGTATTGATTTAAAAAGCAAATGCCACTTAAATTTAATGTTTGTCCCCATTGTAGTCAAAAAATTGTCTTTAGAGTAAATAAGGATGATATTGATAATAGTAAATATCCCTCTCCTGTTTATATTCATCATAATGAAGATACTTGTGGAAAAACATCGACTTTCTTTTTAGATAGTCAACTTGGGGTTTCTTATATTGAACCAGAAAAAAAACCTGGCGCAATAAAAACGATTGAAACACTTAAATCAGATTCATAAACTCAGTTTAGAAAAAAGGTCAAAATTCTTTTTATTTTTATCTTTATTTAGATGCTTTTTCTAAAATTATTCAAGATAAAACTATTATAAATTAATATAGTTATTTCAGTAAGTAGTTATTATTTAAATAAAGTTAATTTTTAAAATGGAATTTTACATCTTAATTAACCAAGATTTTATCATTAAGAATTAAAAAAATAATTGGATATTTGGAAAGACAAATACTAACTTGTTGTAAAAATATCATCTTTCCTTATTAATTTGATAGATTTTATCAATTTTTACTCTTGTTCCTCATAACGGTTTTTTAGATATCATAAAGTAATTTGGAATAGTTTTATTATTCATAATGCATTCTTAATAATAATTTACATGTTTTATTGTAATATTGAAATAGATTGAAATAGTAAATTTAAAGTAATATTATGGAGTTAGAAAGAATAAAAGGTATAGGTACTACTACAGCGGAACGTATGAGAGCTATAGGAATAGATTCCGTAGAAAAAATAGCCAATATAAAGTTAGGAGAATTATTAAATGTTAAAGGTATCGGCGAATCTACAGCATTAAGATATATAGAGGATGCAAAAAAATTATTACAGAATTCAGAAGAAGATTTAGAAGATACAATAGGAGATTTAATAGATACAAAAAAAGATTTAATAGAAATTGAAGAAGAACTTGAAGAAGTTACAGAGCATTTAGAAAAAATTGAAGTTGAAACAAAACTAATCTCTAAAAAACCTAAAAAAGATGATATTTCTGCTAAAAAAATGCAAAAAATAATTATAAAACAAGCAGAATGCAACATTGGGTTGGTAGGACATGTGGATCATGGTATGAGATGATTATTTCAGCATTTCCCATATAGACCACATTAGTCAAAGCTTTAACAGGAGATTGGACCGATAGGCACTCAGAAGAACAAGAAAGAGGAATTTCTATAAAATTAGGATATTCAAATGCAACAATTTTATATTGTCCAGAATGTGATGAATATGCAACATTACATATGATAGAAAGTTCAAGAAAGAAAGGAGAACCTCGATATAAATGTCCTAACTGTCAAGGACAAATGAAATTTAAAAGAAATATCTCCTTCGTTGATGCTCCTGGACATGAAATATTGATGGCGACAATGTTAAGTGGAGCATCTCTTATGGATGGAGCTTGTTTATTAATTGCTGCTGATGAGGTTTGTCCTCAACCTCAAACAAGAGAACATTTAGCTGCATTAAATATCGCAGGAATAGAAAATATAATAATTATTCAAAATAAAATTGATGCTGTTAATAAAGAAGAAGCTCTTGAAAATTATAAAGAAATTAAAGATTTTATAAAAGGAACGGTAGCTGAAAATGCACCAATAATTCCTATCTCTGCTGTTTTTGGAGCTAATATTGAGCTTATTGTGAGAGCATTTGATGAATTTATTCCTACTCCTGAGGTTGATGAAAGTGAAGAATTTCAATTTTTAATAGCTCGTTCTTTTGATGTAAATAAACCTGGAACTGAAATTGAGAAACTAGTTGGCGGTGTTGTTGGAGGATCTGTATTAAAAGGAAAAATAAGTTTAAGAGAACAAATAGAAATACGCCCAGGATTAAAAATAAAAGATGATTATATTCCAATAAAATCTATCATCACAAGTTTAAGTCAAGGAAGTAATTTTCTTACTGAAGCTAAGCCAGGAGGGCTTATAGGGATTGGAACACAACTAGATCCCGCATTAACTAAAGGTGATGCATTAATCGGTCATTTAGCAGGGAAATTAGATAATTTGCCAGAAATAATTAAGGAAGTAGAACTAGAAGTTCATCTTTTAGATAGAGTTATTGGTTCCGAAGAGATGATAAAAATCCATAATTTAAAACATGGAGAAAGATTACTTATGGTTGTAGGAACTGAAAAGACCGCCGGAATTGTAAAAAAAATTTTAAAAGATACTTATGTTATACAATTAAATCCTCCTGTTTGCATACCTGATAATTTTATTTTTGCTATCTCAAGGATCATAAATCGAAGATATCGTCTAATTGGTTATGGAAAGAGAATAAATTAAAAAGAATACGAAAGAAAAATCTCACGGATCTTCCCTTTTATTAATTTAAGAGAAGGATTAACCTTACTTAAAATTTCTTGTATTTTAGTTTTTACTTCCTCTTCATTTAAGGAAGTACTTAAGTCAGTAATGTTAATTTTTGTTTCATATAAGACCATAGATTCTTCTACTTTAGATAAAAAATGAAGAAATATTTCAAACTCAACTTCATTTGATAGATCACCTGTTTTACTTTTTTTCCTGAATTCGAAAAAAATCTCATTCATTATACGTTTATCCAGAAATTGAACAAAATCTTCTATGTCATCAATGAAAATTACAATCAAATTTTACTTATTTCTTTTTTTTATTTTTAACATATGCAATAAATCCAACAAAAAATAATAAGGCACTCATAAGGCTAAATACTAGAATAATACTTGGGAAATGAGGGATATTTGTATGAATATAAAAGATCTCAGGTTCTAACGTTGTTATATGTATAGTCTTTTCTTTAATAAAACTACCCTCTCGATATATACGAAATGTATATTCTCCAAGAGGAATATTTCTTAAGACAATTTCACCATTCTCATTTGCAATTAAAGGAGCTACTGGTTGAGTTATATTTTTTGAAACATATGTTCCATAGGATGCACTGTAATAATATAAATCAACATCTAAATCCCAAACAGGCATATTAATATTATCCGTTATAATTATTCTGACTGTTTTATTTGTCTGATATTTTATCATAAAAGGACATGCATTTTCTCCAATGATTAGAGAAGGTGTTTTTATTTTTAAACCTCTTGGAATTGATTCATCATCTGATTTATTAGCTTCTATTACATCAACTTCTCTATCAAAAAGCGAATAACAATCTTTAAATTGTTCTATATAAATTGAGGATTCATAAAATGAGAATTTAATTAATAAATGTTCTGGACCTGAAATAACTGATGGGAAGTATATTCTTTCTCTTATGTCTCTGGAAGCTATTAATCGATCTATAGCCCAACTTCCACCAACTGTTTCTAAAAACTCAATTTCAAAATTACTTGTGAAATTCAATGAAAATTCATGATTATCGCAAGTAAAATTATCTGATAGAGGGATTATAATATTATTATTCATATCTACATAATTTACTATATCATCTACTTCCTGATCATTTAATGCTAAATTAAAATTAACTAAATTACCTCTCTCATATAGACTAACATTTAAACTTACAGTTAAATTAGAATTTTCGGTAGAACTACCAAGATTTGCTCCTTTATATTGATCACTACGAATTTCAAAAAAGTAATTATAATCTGCTTCGAGATTGGAATTAGAATTATAAGCGATTAAATCATCAATATCATTTTGAGATATCTCCCAATTTTTTACCTCGATTTTATGAGAATAGATAAAGTCTAATGTAAATGTATCATTGTTTCTATTATCATTATATTCATAATAATTGAAATATAGAAAATTATAGCTTAAAATTGAATATTGATCCTCATCAATTTTAGTGTTGTTAATATATATTTCCAAAACTTCCTCTACTACTAATTTCGGATGATATACTATAAATCCTTTTAATCCACCTATACCCCCAGCTAGAGTATTATTATATTCAAAAACAACACTATCATTTAATTTAACATACATATCATCATTCTCAAAATATTCTTTTTTTAAGTAATTTACCGATGCGTGTTCAATTGACTCGATAAATGTCGTATTGTAGTATGTACTATTTAGAGCATAACTCTCATAATCTTCATTTAAATGAGGGTAATCTCCTTTTTTAAAATAACCTTCGTTATGATAAGATGCATTGAGAACAGTTATATTTCCCAAACTACTTAATTCTTCTTTCAGAATAGAAGTATAATCATCTTCAGTAAATCCCTGAGTATTTAAATTCTTATTATTTTGATTAATATCAACATCATTAATTACTGTATCACCATTATTCTTACTTGAAACATTGAGAGGTGAAAAGCTACTTATGAAAATAGTAAAAATTAAAATAATTCCAAATAAAATCATTAATCTATTTTTATTTTTTCTCATTTTTGAACCAATAAATTACTTCTAATTTTTTAATACTAAAAATTAAAATTAATTTTTCTAATCTTTCATATAATTTTAATTTTCATTTTCTGTAATGAAATCTTATATCTTAATAGATAAAAATTAAAATAACCATATATTATTATTATGATTATATTTGTAAGAGTTATAAATTATTAATAATATAAGCAATTGAACCTTTCTTAAAAATTGAATATTCTAAATAATAATTTTATGTGTATATTAGTGTTATTTTATGTTTATTGAGATATAAAAGGTATTTTAAATTAAGAAAATGATATAAATGGAAAATGAACCAGATCGAAGTAAATTTTTAGAGGATCTTAATAATGGTGTAAATACCTTTAGTGATCTATCTAATAACTTTAATGAAGTTATTGCAATTTCTCATAACGATGCTGATGGTATTAGTTGTCTATACCTCATACAAAATTTATTATATAGAATGAATTTAAGTTATGATTATTTTATTTATAATAGATCTGTTTCATGGGATAATTATCTAAAAGGAATACTTGCGAAGAGGAATACAAATAAAATTGCTTATATCTTTACAGATGTAGGTTCAAATCTTACAGAATTAGTTCCAATAATTAAAAATAGAAAAGAAGAATTTTTTATTCTTGATCATCATGAAGTTGATAGTAATATAGATAAAGATGAATATCCAGAAAACCTTACTTTTATTAATCCAACTTTGTATGGATTTGATGGACTTGATCATATAGCAGGAGCAACCTTAGCTTATATGTTTGCTAAAAGATTAAAACCTCAAATCATTAATCAAGGATGGCCAACTATTATTGGAATTGCTGGAGACTCTCTAAAACCAATGAATGAACTTAAATCTTTTAATAAAGAAATTTATCAAGAATTATTAAATGAAAAAATTTTTGAAGAGAAAGAAGGATTACTGTTATTTGGAAATATGCATAATTCTATAAAAAATGGATTAAAACTAAGCATCTTACCATTTATTAAGGGAATAGGTGGAGAAAGCGATATTATAATTAAGACTAAGTTGAATGATTTAAATATTGATCCAAATAAAGAAATTACTAAACTAAATGCATCTGAAATTCAAAAAATTCAAGACAATATGAATTTTAAAAGTTATGGTCTTTATGCATTATTACCCAAAAAAAAGGGAATTCTTAAGTTTGCATTTGAACATGCTCTACTCCTAAATATATTATGTTTTAAAAATATAAGTGCTGCAATTTCAATTATTCAATTAAATGGTATAACTAGATATGCTAAAGAAATATATTTTGATTATATAAGAAATCTAGCGAAAAACCTTAGAATTTTATCAAATGAATTACCTCGATATGAAACAAATAAAGCTATTTTTATTAATGTTAAAGGAACAATTCCTCCTAGTAATTGGTCTGATACAGCAT
>CAZGJX010000141.1:0-8925 GCA_964525635.1 uncultured archaeon | reverse complement strand
CCTAAATCGGAGATATAATTATCCCACATATTATACCCTTCTGGGCCAAATATAAAAGCAATAATATATGCAATTATCAAACCAGATATAAAAATAATTGGAGCTAATAATCCACATAATTTAATCAATCCAATTTTGTTTAAATTTATATATAAATTTTTTAGGAACCTAAAAAATGGGTTATTATCTTTCATATTTATTGATTTCCATTTATTTATTATATCCAAATATATAACATATGATATATAATATTATCGGAAAAAAAAATCAAACTAATATTGAAAGAAAAACTCAAGATTTTTATTTTTATTTCAGATACTGGCTAACATAAATGCTATTAAACCTAAAAACGCGCCAATTTTCAATAATAAACTTATTTTTTTAAATTCTTGTTTTTTTAATTTGCTCATTATTGATAAAAAAGTAGCCATAATTACAATAATCAATCCAAAACTCATCGATATAAGGAATCCATAATAATTTTTAATATTAGTAAATAGGGGCAAGATGAAGAATAAGATAGCTAGAATATCAAATATAATTGAAATATATAATGTTTTTTTTATCCCTAGAAGAATTGCTAGAGTTTTAACTCCTTCTTTCTTATCTCCTTCTAAATCTTCACAACCTTTTACTATTTCCCTTGCTAATAGTAAAAAAAATGAACTTAAAAAGAAATAATAGATATAGAGAGGAATAATAGATCCATGTAAAACAGCTCCATAAATAAGACCGATTGAAAAAGAGATACTGACGATTATATTACCTGGAAATCCACTTTTTTTCCCCCAAGTAGCATATAACCATCCTATAAAACCAAAGAAAAGAGCAATAATAATGTTTAATATTCCTAAATTCAGTAAAATACTATTAATTATCGAAATTATCACACCAATACCTAAAGTGATGATAAATAACAACTTAGCTTCTTTTATTGTTATAGCTCCACGAGGAATTGGGCGATTAGGTCTATTAACACGGTCAATCTCAATATCATAAATATCATTAATAATCATACCAGAAGCTGCAATCAAGAAATATGTTATAGATCCCAAAATTAAATTTAAAACCAAATCTCCCAATCCAATACCAATTCTAGTATTAAGTAAGCCAATAATGACTGTAAAAATACCAATGATACAATTAATAGGTCTAGTTATTTCAATAGCAGCTTTCAATTCCATTTTGATCACTTCAAAAAAAAATATTGTTTTTTATAATTCTTATTTTTAGATTTTCCAACCTGTTTTATTTCATCAATAATAGGTTTTAAAGATTTTCCTTGATCTTTTAAGATATTCCTTTCTAAAAATGTACCCATGACGATAATATCTGCACCTGCTTCTATAAATTCTCTCGCATCTTCTTTGGTTGTTACTCCTCCACCTGCGATCACAGGAATGGATAATATTTGAGAAGTCAAAGAAATATGTTCTGTAGGAATTCTTTTTCCTCCTGATCCTGCTTCTAGATATACCAATTTAAACCCCAACATCTCTGCTGCTAGAGAATAAGCCGCTGTTAATTTAGGTTTATTTCTCGGGAGAAGTCGTGCTTTTCCGATCCATCCCGCACTAGCTCCTGGCTCAATTATTAGATAAGCCATAGAAATATATTCTAGACCCGTCATTTTTATAGTATATGAAGCTAAAGCTTGTTGACCAATAATAAAATATGGGTCTTCAGAATTTAATAAAGACATAAAAAATAATGCATCGGCTTTAGTAGATATATTCGTAGCTCCTCCAGGAAAAATGATGATTGGAATTTCAACTTTTTCTTTGATTTTATCAATAGTTTTATCGACATAATTTTGGTCAAAGATTGTACTCCCTCCAATTAAAATAGCGTCACTGCCAGCCTTTTCAGCATATTGTGCCATATTAGCAGCTTTAATTGGACTTTGCCTTGTAGGATCTGGATCAATCAAAGAGACATGTAATGCTCCTTCTTTATTGATTTTATTTATTAAGTAATCATATGTAGTATTCTTTGTTTGTTTATCTATCAAAATATCTACCCATAAATAATACTTTATTATAATTATTAATTATTTTTTACATCTATTATCATTCTGTGAATGTTTTTATAAACTTTTTTGACTTTATCCTTCCAATCTTCAAATTGATTAATATTTCGTGGAAAGTTCATATATAGGTCATAGATCTCATTCATTCTAATTCTTAAATAGTTTAAATCTAAAAGTAGATTTGGTTTTGAAATACCTTTAAAAGCTTTAAAAACCATATCCCATAGTGAAAGTGTAATACCACCTGTTTCTGCTATTTGTAATATATCAGAAGCAGTAAGAATTTCCTTTCCTAATCCAAAATTTAGGTCGGTATTGGATAATGATTGGAGAAATCTTCTTAAAAGATCCAGAGAAGCAAATTCTGCTCCAAAATTAGTCATAATTTTTACATTATAATCCCATAATTTTTCAACAGAATAATCATGATTTTCAATAGCTCCAGCCGCAGTTAAAGCTGCAAAATATCCTGCTCTCATAGAAGGATCGATTCCACCCCCATGTAATGGATTAACTTGAAGACCAGCATCACCAACAAAAATAATTCCATCCGACACGCAGGACCATAATGGACGTCGAACAGGACATACACCTCCTCCAGATGAATAAATTTCTATGTTTGATGATTTCACATATTCTTTAAATACATTCTCCTTATAGTAATCCTTAACTTTACCACCATAATCCATAAAAGTGCCTATTCCTATATTGAAGGAGTGTTTATTTTTCGGAAAATACCATATGTATCCCCCTGGTGCCTTTTCTTGATCCAAAATAATTGATATATATTCTAAATCCTGAACATCCTGATCCTTTGAAGGAAAATCAATTATTTCACGATAACATATAATCGCATCCTCTTTAGCAAAATCTTTCTCAATAATATCATTTTTTATTTTTTTTCTTAAAGGTGAATATAATCCACTTGCATCAATAACAATTTTAGACTTTAGGTCCTTTTTTGTTCCATCTTTTAATTTTACTTTTACTCCTGTCACTCTTTCATTATCATAAATTAAATCCAATGCCATAGTTTCGTCTAAAAATCGTTTTACTCCTGAATTTAGAGCATCTTTTAATAATCTTTGACCAAATTCTACTCTATCTACAATATATCCAGTTTGTCTAGGATCAATCATAGTAATACATTTAGTTCTATCAGGAGAGTATAGTTTCACACCTTTAATATTACAAGATAATTCTTTACCTTTAGGATGCTCAATTTTTAAAACATCAAATACTTCTTTTCCTACAGCATCTCCACAAATTTTATTACCAATTTTATATCTTTCTTTTCTATCAATTAGACATACATTTAAACCATTTTTAGCAGCAAATTGGGCAGCAATTGACCCTCCAGTGCCTGCTCCTACCACAATTACATCAAAAGTATTTTCTGAAAGTTCCATTTTAATAACTTTTTTTTTTTAATTTATTTATTAAAAGTATTATTAGAGATAAAATTTCCTTATCTTATATCTAAGATAAATAATAGCTCAGTTGTTAAGCATTTTAAAAAATAACTGAGGAATTAAATAGAAATTTATAGATATCTCTAAAAAATATTGATGGTAAAAAAATTGGATATTATTTAATTTTAATCACATTAAATAGAATATTAGAGGTAAGATAAAATTAAAAATAAATGAAGAAATTATGGAAAATCAACGCTAATCCATACCTAATAACGATCGCATACCCGGATATTGAGAGGCGGCTAGTTCTTTACTAATTGTCTCAGCATATTGATGTGTTATACCTATAGCAATCAATAATCCCGTACCTGAAGTCAGTGCACCTAGGGTATCCGACGTAAAACTCAGCAAAGCTATTATAAGCCCATTTAAAATAATTAGCGTTGGAATATAGCGTTTCAGTATTTTTTCAATTATTTTTTCTGAGCTTCTAAATCCAGGAATTTGCATTCCAGAATCAATAATTTGTCCCGCCACGTCTCGAGGCGCTAGGCCACTTACAGAAACCCACATTCGGCCGAGCGCTATACATAGAAGAATGAATATAACCAGATAAACTCCTGCTCTCCACGGTGCGGCCATAAATTCATCTATTCCATGGGGTGGCGACAATAACCATAATAATCCACCAGTAGGATTTAAATAATCTCCTCCACCCTCTACGTTTGTAGGATTTTTGTCAAAATTACCGATTAAATTAACCCAAAAATCATCCAAAACTCCACGCAATAAACCTGTTCCTGGTGCTGCTAATATTTGACCGAAGAATAATAATGTTGCATAAAGAGCATTTACTAAAATAACAGGTATATTTGATACATAAAGTAATTTCATAGGATATTTACCTTTAAATCCTCTATATCCTTTATATTGTAGGGGAATTTCGATGCGGGTCGATTCAAACCATATAACAATAATAAATATTAGGAGAGTCGTACCTAAACCAAAAAGAGACGGCAGTTGTTGTGTTCTATTCCCAAGATCTGCTATACTAGTTTCTGGATCATTATCAAAAAGAACTGTGAAAAAAGCAATTACAATACCCCTAGGTTTTCCATCAGGAGCACCCAAAAAACTAAATAAATTCCAGAAAATTTGCCCAGCGATATTAGCTGCTATAAATAGAGAAACACCACTTCCTAGACCCCATCCTTTCTGAAGTAATTCATCTAATAAAAGAATAATAATACCTGCAAAAAATAACTGTAAAAAGATCATGAAAGCATCTCCAAGAGGGATGTTTCCAAATTGACCTCCTGCTATATACATAATTGCGTTAAAAGATGTTAAAATCATTGCCATGGCTTTCTGAGAACCACTGAACATTGATCTGTCATAAGGATCAGTCATATCAATATTAACTAATTTAGAACCCTGTAAAAGTTGCATAATCAAACCCGCCGTTACTATCGGTCCAATTCCTAATTCTGTCAGAGTCCCTCTTGAACTTGCAAGGATTACTCTCAACCAATAAAAATAATCAGTTGATTTTTCGAGCTGTATTCCATATAATGGAATGTGGGACATAATTAAATATACAATAAGAACGACGATAGTCCAGACGAATTTTTCCTTAAATCTTACCTCTCTTTGAGGTTGTTTAATCTCAGGCATTACCCGTACCATTGGAGCAAAAAATTTAATGAACTTTCCAGCCATTTTTTTCTAAAATCTCTTTTATTCAATAAATATAATTTATTAAAGATATTTTTCACATTTAATATTGTGAAAAAGAATTAAAAAAAATAAATTAAAATTTAAAAAAAACTTTATGATTTAAAAGAAAAAGATCTAAAGAATACTTTTTTTTTTAGGATTTTTTCTTATATTTTATAAACTATAAGATTGCTAAATAAAATCAAAAATCGATGATTTACACGTTAATTACCAGTATTTATCTATTTCAAAAAATAAACATTTACTTAAAATTGTCTTAAATAGTGTATTTTTTTTTCCTAAATTGGATTTGAATTAATTAAAAAGATGATCTCTTAAATATTTTTAAAATGGATTCTTAAGCAAAAAAGAAAAAATAATAAAAAAATAATTTATAATATCTAATTTCATTTTTCCATGTTTTAATTTTTTTTATTCCATATTTTGGAATAAATTTTTAGAAAAGAATTAGAATAAGCTTCCGATACCTGTAGGTTCTTCCTCTTCTTCTTCTTCTTTCTTCGCTACTTTCTTTGCTGGTGTCTTAGTTTCAATTTGAGCTGCTGGAGCCGGAGTTGCTGCTACAGGAGCTACAGATGCAGATTTTAAGATTGTTTCTATGTCTGTTTCTTTTAATCCAGCAACAAGTTTTGTAATTTGTGTTTTATCTGGTTTAAGATCAGCAGCTTTTAATACTTTTTCAATATTTACTTCTGAAATATCTTTTGATGCTTTATAAAGTAAAAGCGCTGCATAAATACTTTCCATATTAATTCCTCTTCTTTTTTATTATTAATTTATATTTAATTTAAATAAATAAATTAACCGAATAATGATCCAATTCCTTGGGGTTCATCCTCAGCTTCTTTTTCTTGTTCTTTAGATTCTTCTTTTGATTCTTTTTTTTCAGTAGAAGGAGATTTACTAATTATTCCTTCTCTAAAAACCATTTCATTTAACGTAATAGCATTCATTTCAGCTTTTTGTATATATTTATATAACATATTTTCATCATATATAGGCATTTCAAAAAGTAATTCTAAAGATTCTCTATGTGCTTTTTGTATTAATGAACTAATAGTTTCATCATCTATAATTTCCAATTTAATAGCTAATGTTTTTGCTGTTATATATGATTTAGCAATATCTTCTCTAAGCTCATCAATATCTAAATATAATACTTCAGGTGGAACAAGATCTCCATTAGACCAAGCGATGTCAATATAAATGACGGACTCAATTGGTTGTACACCTAATTTTTTTAATACAGAGGCTTCTTTAGTAGAAACCATATCACCAACTTTGTGTGTTATTGTATCTTCTCTAATATGGATTGTATCATTTTTAATCATTGTTGGGAGTTTTAATGTCATATTAAGCTCGCTAATAACTTGTCCAGTAGGTAATCCCGTATCTCCAGCAGGAACTACAATATCTACAGGTGTAATTTGCTCTGGTTTAGCTGGTACCATCCATTTATTATCTTTAAATACTCTTACTAATTTAAATGGATCTAAATTTGTAAATATAAGAGCTGATTGACCCGGGATTTTATCCTTTAGATCTTTTATATTTTTATTTCCGCTTTTTTCTTGAAATTTATCAAAAGCACGTTGCTGTAAAGATCTTTTAGACATTCTAATGATTGCATCTTTCCTTAAAATTTTACGTATTTCTTGAACTTGTTTATCATTTGTTTTTGCCACATTGATTACAGCAATACAATTATGTTTTACCATCAAATCAACAAGATAAGTTATCTCATCCTTTTTCCATTGAGGTACTACTTTTTCAGACATCATATTTGTTAATCACCTATATTCTTGAGGAAATCTTCATCAATTTTGACAGGTTTCCCCATTGTTGTTTTAATAAACATAGAACGGATGTTATTATATTTATGAGCCATTTGATCCACGATATAATCCACAATTGTTTTAATATTAGCTAATATTTCATCTTTATTCATTGATTTCTTTCCAACTTTTACTTGTACAATTGGATTTTTCTTAACTTGTATTTTAACAATTCTATCATATCTTTCAATTGCGCTATCAAGTTCATCAACAGATGCAACAATTCCATATCCTGCTGGGAATGGTTTGGGCATTTTTCCTCTTGGTCCAAGGAATCTAGCGAGATAACGAGCAATTAAGGGCATTAATTTATCTTCGACAACAAAAAAATTATATTTTCTAACAAATTTTTTCTTTTCTTTTTTCTCCAGTTGATTTAATTTTTCAAGATCATCTCCACTTATTGTATCGATACCACCCTTCTTTGCATGGACCAATAGATCTCCTGAAGCAATTACACAAAGATTTGATTTTTGGTTTTTAGAAATTGAATTTGGAAGTATTAATTCTTTATCAATTCTTTGTTTAGGATCTTTTAAATCAATATCTTTAAGATTGATAATCAAATCAATACTTTCATCAAATTTTCTTTCTCTAGATGTTTTACCTTTCTTTTCTTTTACAGAAAAAACCATAGCTGTATTAATTGATTTCTTTAACAATTTATCATCAACTTTCATTATAAATCCTCCTTAATTCTATCATCATATTCTCCATTATCAATTCTTTTTTGTATAATTCGAGGATCTTCGCCTTCAACTGTTGCACCTATGGATAAAGCAGTTCCAAGTACTGTTTTCACTGCAGCTTTAAATGTTTTAGCTAAGAAATTATCTTTCTTAGCAACTACAACTAATTTTATT
Source organism: uncultured archaeon (assembly GCA_964525635.1). GTDB lineage: Archaea > Asgardarchaeota > Lokiarchaeia > Sigyniarchaeales > SOKP01 > JAFGOA01. The sequence continues at coordinate 1,046 of CAZGJX010000141.1, read as the reverse complement.
TGATCAAGAGATAAATCTCCGATTTTTTGGTCTATCATATTTGGACTACCTTTCTCAACTCCTAATTCTTTCAGTAATAATGAAGCTGTAGAAGGTGTTTCAATGAATATTTCAAAAGTTTTAGCTTCAGGATCGCATTCTATTCGAATGGGTACAGAAAGCCCTTTAAAAATCATAGTTTTATCATTAACAGCATCAACAACATCTTTAATATTAATCCCTGTTGGTCCTACAGCAGGACCAATAGGTGGTCCTCCCGAAGCACTACCACCAGTGACGAGCGCTTTGACTACAACTTTTTCCGATTCACTCATAATAATCCTATTATTTAAATATAATATTCATAAAAAACAATTTAAAAAGAGTTAAGATATTAAGACTTTATGTAATTTCAATATATTTTTTTTCATACTGAAACCGTTTAATAACGTCCTAAGCCCTTTAAAAATTGTTTTTGACTTAGTAATTTAAAAAATACTTGAAAATTAAAAAAATTTACTATTTAGTTGATTTTTATTTTAAATTTAATATATTGCATTAATATTTTAGAATAAAATTTTATTTGATTATCTTTCGTATTGTATTTTCTACTTCTATTTTATATGCTAGTTTTTCATTGATTTCTAAAATGTATCTAAATGGTATTTTATTATCATATTTATATAAAGTAATTAAAAAAGATTTTACCTCAATAACCGCTTCTTCTTCTAATTGGGAATAAGCTAAAAATGAACCATGATGATAGATTTTATAAAGATTTAAAAATTCTTTATCCCTCATAGGATGATCTCTGACTTTTGCAATACCTTCAATTTGCATATTTTTAGCTGATAAAGTAACATAATGATTATGTGTCATCTGTTCAAATTTTGTTGATTTTTTACTGGCTTGGAACATAATATTCAATCCTTTATTAATTACACTCATAGCTTTTGCAGTTACTCTATTATTTTTACCTGTCGCTAAAATCATTATTTTAGTTTTTTTTATTAATTGAGGGTATTTTTGATTCTTTGATTTTGATTGAAATTTAAGAATCATTAATT
>CAZGJX010000140.1:0-9124 GCA_964525635.1 uncultured archaeon | reverse complement strand
GAGGAATCACAATCTTTTTATAAAATGCTTGGTCTATATTTAATTGGGAAAAAGAGGAAAACGGATCATTCCGTAAATAGTTTCTATATAATGACATATATAATACTATCTTCTTTCTCCTTTAATAATTTATTAAAGGAAACCATGAAATAACCGATTATTTCTGTCGGTTGTGATTAAGTACTGATTATATTTAAAAAAATGAAGAAAAATTTTCTTTCTTTATATGATAAAAATCATATAATCAAAAATGATGAAAGATTTGGGTTATTCAATGAAATCAATAAAAAATATAATATTAAGAAAGTATTATATTCAGGAAGTTATACACATATCACTCCAATTTTCATATTTCCATTAGTTATATTTAATGACATCTATAAGAAACTTCAAGATTTCTATGCTTCAGAAGAAATTAAAAATTATATTAATAAAAGAAAAATATATTCAGATCAACCTATTTATTCATATATATGTGCAGATTATAATAAATCTTTACCCGTTAAAATAAATGAATTTGATTTATTGAAATCTCAATATTCAAGATTTATATCACGTGCTTGTAGATATTACTTAAAAAAAGGGGATTACTATTGGTTAATAATAGTCATGAAGATGCAAGTATGGCTTCTATTTTACCAAATTATAAATTTATTGGAGTTATAAATAAGCGAAATATTCATTTCAAATTGTCTAATAAAAATCTAGAGGAATACTTCATACCAAAGAAAAATACTAACATTACAGAAGAATTCTTAGAAAAACATATGTGCGTAGTAGGATATACAAAATCCGCAATTGATTATTTATTTATAAAAATAAATTAATGATAATCATCGATTATATTATTTATGAAGGAAATCCACAATATACTCTATAACCTCCATAGGAATCTCTATCTCAATAGTCTTTATTTTCTTGTTTAAATTCTCTAAGAATCCGCAACAAATTTTCTTTATTTCAATTTTGTTTGATTGAGCCTTTCCTACTAATAATAAGCTCTGTATAGCAAATATTTTTAAAATTAATTATGAATCTACCAGAACTCTTCAAAAGGAATAAAATTTTTTTTAAATTTTAGCGGTTGGCTTCAATCAGTTTATAAAGTTCTGATATCTGAAATTAATTTATCTAAAATAAATAATATAAAAAATAAAAAGGAAGTTAGAAATAGCAATTATACTTATTTAGAGATGTACCAACATACGTTTGAGGATGATATCCATTAATATAATCATATCCATTTCCCCAAGACATAAGTTCACCTATTGATAAAAATCCGTCATCTTTTAATTTACTAGTTAAGAAATCAAAAAATTCTTTGTCAGTTGCTTCATTTCGTTTACATGCTGTATAGACAATTCGATTATTTTTATGGTCGAGATTATTAATAAAACCTTCAGAAAAACATGTAGCGATAAAGAAAAACATTTTTCCACAATCAATATAGTCGAAGTAAGTTTCGAAATAATTGTCATCATAATAATTTTCATGTCCTAGTTCGAAACTTATATCTAGATCTAAATAAGGCCATCCATTAGATCCATGACCTGTCCAAATAACAGTTACTTGATCATCAGAACTAACTAAATCTCTAAGTTCCTCGCAGGCGCTTTCCCAATTTGAAAGAGTTGCTTCCATATCTTTACCTGGCGAGGAGTCATAACTATCAACTAAATAGATTATTTGGTCATCTGGGTATCCATATTCATATCGAAATAGTTCATACCACTTATTTGTCATATCTGAAAATCCACTATAAGGCCAATCAATTCCATTATAATATACCCATGAAGATGCAGCGACTAATAGTGCATATTTATTATCAGCAGAAGGACTACAAGGATTATAGCTATGGTCAATTTCTTTTTTATCACTCCAACCGTCACCATCAGTATCAGGATTTACAGGATTAGTTCCATATTGATTAATCTCTTCATCTGTTGTTAAACCATCATTATCTAAATCACTACCCATCAAAGGAGCTATAATAAAATCAGTAATATACCATTTTTCCGCACCCCATATTAATGGTTTAATATCGGTCATATGATTTTTTATTTGCGCAATTAGTGTATATGTTCCAATTAACTCTTGATTCCAATAAATAGACCAATATTTTTCAGTAGAGGTTTTTTGTTCTATGATAATCTGAAGATGATGAAATTTATTTAATTCAAATGCAGATTTTTCTCTATAAGCTGAAAAAGCAATACTACTATCTGAATCACGCATATAGAATTGACTTCTAGAATAAAGATGACATAATTTAATATATATGAATTTTTGACCCCAAAAGTATAATTTTATAGCTTTATGATTAGTATCTGTAAATTTAATATAACAATCAATGTAATATCCTGGTGAATATGGAATATCTTCTGTATATTTAAATAAAGCATTGTCTGTAGAAGTAGTTGCATCCAATTCAATAGTCTCAGTAAAAGGACTTTCAGATACTGCATATGTACTAGAGCCTATATATCCATCATTTATTTTAAAAGGATTTATTATGTTACTAGAACATTTATAATCTGAAATATACCATTTATCAGAAGGCCATATCATTAATTTAATCTCAGTCACCGGCGCTTGAGAAGTCAATATAATACTCTTAAGAAGTTCATCATCCCAATAAATTTTCCAAGATTTTTCAGTTGAATTTATTTGTTCAACCATAATTTGAATATGATGATATTTATCTAAAGCAAGAGAACCTTTTTCTTTTTGTATAAGATATTTACCTTGAAGATCTGAATGACTTAAGACGAAATGATCAGAGTAGGAAAGATGTTGAAGGTCAAGTGATAACCATTTTCCATCCCCTAGGAATAGTTTAATGGCTTTATTGTGAGTAGTATTAAATTTGATATAAAAATCAATATATGTATTACTTATCTGAGGAAGAAGGCCAATATAATTAAAGGGTATCACTTCGTTTAGATTAGTAGTTTCTAACATGAAAGTTTTTTGAAATGGCCATTCAGGTGTTATTGATTTTTCATATCCTATAGAATTTTCATCTACTTCAAATGGGATATAAACATCGGTTATATATAAATTAGCAAGGTACAATTCAGCATTTCCTCTAATCCATGCTTTAATGTGATTAAATAATTCTTCAGATCTATAAACTAAAAAATCTGCTATTTTCTTTCCATCCCAATATACCCCTTCATGCTTCCGATCATTTGTTTGTTGTGTTATTATAATCTTGAGATGATGATATTGATACTTATAAAAATCTTGATATGTTCCCTGTACATAAGTATAAGCATTCCATGGATCTTTAAATCTCCATCGATTTTGATTAGGTTCAAATATTATTTCCCAATCATATCCATTATCTAGGTAAAACCTAAGTGATTTTTCAAGATTATCTACAAATTTAATATAACAATCAATATAGAGATTACCACTTTGAGGAAAGGACCTTGTATAATTAAAAAAAGCATTTTCTAGTGAAGTAGTTGCATCTAGTTTAATAATTTCAGTATATTCTTCATTGGGAGTCAATAAACTAACTGATCCGATAGAACCATCTTGTATCTCGAAAGGTAGATCTGATGTAGGATTAGCAATAATTGATTTGAAGAGAAATTGTGCACTTGTAAAAATTAACACAAACAATAGAGTAATTTTAATATATGTTGTTTTTTTCTTCATTTTTAAAAACTCTTTTTATTATTAAAATTTATTAAAAAATCTCGGACTTGTTTAATGCTATCATATCTTTCCGAGAATTTTAAGTTATTTTATTTTGTTTTTGGGCTTATTTATACTTTTTTGATTTATTTTTCTTATATTTTTAAGAAGGAGGTCCTTTTTTCTCAGAAAAAAGTAGAATTCTCTAAGAATTTATTCATAAAATTACAAGAAGTTATATAGTAATTATTAATTTCCTCTTAATAGATAGTCATTATGGAAGATCTAAAAATAAATTACAAATTAAATCCTGAAAAACAGTATGACATTTTTTTTAAAAAATTATATTATGTCTTACTTATCGTTATAAATAATAGTGGAGTGGAATTAATCTCTATTGTTAACATTATTTCTGATATTTTAAATCTAAATAAAAAAACATGTTATAGATATATAAAAGATTTAGTTGATTTAGAATTTGTAAAACAAGAAAATGTATTAGGAAAAAGAATTATCACTGTAGATGAGATTTCAAAGCAAAAATTGTATAATTATTTAATTCCCGCATTTCCACTAGTGTATCAAGATGTCTTTATTGAGATACTTACAAAAAAAGTAAGGTTTATAAAATTTAATAAAACAGAATTTACCTCATCAATAGTATCCTATACTGAGGAAATTGAAGAATTACTGATTGATATCCTAAAAAGAGAACTTCCTGAACGTTTTATTCCTAAAAATCTTCCAAGTATAATCAAAAAAGAATTACAAAATATCTGTAAAGATAAAATTCAAAAAAATTTACTATTCTAAAATAGTTATGTTATATTAGATAAACTTAATGCATTATTTACACAAATATAGTTAAATTATATTAGTTGAGGATAAAGTATGGATGATTTATATTTATGGAGAATATTGTTTATTAATTTTGTTCAAACAGGTTCAGGAATATTATGTGTAATATTCTCTTACATTATTTATAAAAAAAGATTTAATAAACTAACTCAACTCCTTTTTTATGCGCTGATATCTTATGCAATTGGTTCAATCACAATTGGAATTATTATGTTTATTCAATCACCACTTCAATTATACCTCCATTTAATTGCTCTCTATTTTATATTTATGATGTATCCATTTTTTTATTTATTTTTCTCACTATTATGTAAAGTTGATCCAATTAGTAGTTATAATAAAAATAGAATTATTCTTTTTGTTGTTCTTTTTTCTTTTATTATTTTATTTATTGAAGTAATATATCCCAATAGAATTCAATTAAATTCTGCTACAAATTGGAATCCACAGTTTTCTTGGGAATTTTTAATATCCATTTTTATTTTCTTTCTTCCTTTAAATATACTCATTATAAAGAATTTTATAATTAGATATCTCAATTCAATGATTAAAGTTTTTAAAAGAAAATTGTTACTCCTATTTATTGTGGTGCAAATTAGTTTTTTTTATTTATTTGGAGCTACTATCTATAATACGGGGATTGATAATAATATATATAGATTTATTTATTCACTTTTATTTTTAATATTATTAATCCCAACAAGTATAATTATTTATTTATTGCTTAGAAAGATCATAAGGGAAAAATAGGAGGATAAATTTAAATATATATGGAGAAGAAAAAAACCATGTTTTTAAATTAAGAATCAACCCAAACTATATTAAGATTAATATGTATTAGAAAAAAGATTACATAATATTTTTGATGTTATTAAATCTAAATTAAATGAAATATATATTGAAAAAGATGAATTAGGGAATAAACCTCAAACAAAAGACTATATATGTTTTAAAAAAACTTAAAGATTTAAAAATTGTTTTATCAAATTAAATAATCTTTTATTTTATGGAAAAATTTATTTGATTTATCTAAAATTGTTATTTTTATTTTGATTTTATGAATATATTAGATAATTATTTTTAATAGGAAAATTCTAAGGATAATTCTCTTATTAAATTTTTATGGAAAATCATATCAAAATTATGATCTTAGCTAAACTTAAAAGTCAATTTATAGCTCCTTTAATAAAATGAAAACATCAATCAATAAACAATACTTTTAACTAAAAATTAAAAAAAAAGTAAGAAATTAAAAATATATATCATATTATAACTTCTTCTTTATGTTTCTAGCTTCAAATGGAATTCTTTCGCTTTTCTTTTTCAGATAATAAATGATAATTATAGTAGTACATATTGATGTGGAAAGAATTCCCGTGAGTGATATTAATAAAATTACGTATTCTAAATTTGTTAAACTATCATTAGATGTAAGACTACCAGATTGACCTAAAGTGAGATATATATTAACACTGTTAATATAAGGAGACAGATACTGGCTTATATCTGACTTAAATATTATTCGATATCTCAAATTACGCCCAATTCCTTCAAACGTGAAGCTGGAATTATAACTATCCGTAAAAATAAAATCTTCATCTTGTGCTGTATTAGATATACCAATTTGGAGTTGTATTGATGTGTTATCTAGTTGGTTAACTGGATTCCAAACTATATCTCCTATTATTTTATAAATATCATTAAGATATATTAAGTTGGATTTAAAACTTCCTTGTTGATAATACCTATTACCTGTAAATATCCATGTTTCATTACTATAATCAGTTGCGCCATAACCACCAAATAAAATCACTTTATCGTATTTTGAATTATAGACCATGGAATGATAATATCTTGCGCTAGGTTTAGTAGCAGGACTCATATTTGTCCAAGTATTACTTGCTAGATCATAGGTCCATGTTTCATCATTATAAGTCCCATTATCACCACCAAATAATATAACTTTATCAGAATTTGAATGATAGACCATGGAAGGACTACGTCTTGCACTAGGTTTGGTAGATGGATATAATTTTCCCCATGTAATCTCACTATAGTTTTCTTTTAAAGATAAATATCCATTCTCGCTTATTGTAACGTTGTCCATTGTTCCCATTAAAAATTCGTCCTCTTCTTCATTAAATATTTCAGAACTCCTTAAATCTTGTTTCAAACTATTGTTTTCTATTGAATTATTTGATTTATTTAAAAAAAAAATCCCAAAAGATTGAATAGTAATAATAACAATAAAAAAAAATAAAATGCCATAAATTTTCTTTAAATAAGATTTCATACTAAATAATTGAATTTTTATCTTAATATAAAAACATCTTATAACAAAGTGAAATATATTTAATCGTTAAATCAAGAATACGAGAATTTTAGTCAGAAAAATTATAGATTCTTAAATTCTTAATAAAAAATTTGATTATTATGAAATTTTAGTTATTAAAATTATCGAAAAATATTTTCTATTATCTTCCTATTAAATCGTAAAAGATTTAAATTTAGATTTTTACTAAGCTTATTATTAGAAAAATATAAGTTATATATTATGATTCCTACAATAGGTTTTTTGATAGATTGGATCTCTTCTGCTAATCATATTGAATTGGTATTAAGTTTAGAAGAGGCTGCTAAAAAAGCCGGAGTTAATTTATTGACAATAATGGGAGGAGCAATAAATTCTCCAAAAATATATGAGGCAAAAAGTAATTACCTTTATAACAATCCTAAAGATATACCAATTGACGGACTTATAATAGAATCTGGTTTATTAGGATTATATAGTAATTATCTTCAAATGAAGGAGTTTATCAGTAGATTCAACCATATTCCAGTGATAAGTCTGTCAAAAAAGATTGAAGGCATTCATTCAATTCTTATTAATACTTCTAAAGGATTTAATAAACTAATATCTCATCTTATAAAAAAGCATAAATGTCATAATTTTGCGTATATTAGTGGTCCAAAAGAAAATGTGGACTCTAAAAAAAGATTAGAAGTTTTTAAATCAACCCTCAGGGAAAATCAAATCACATGGAATAAAAAGGCGATTTATTATGGTAAATTCATAAATAAATCTGGAAATGAAGCGATTAGTTATTTTCTTGATGACCTCAAAATTTCACCCGAGGTTGTAGTTGCGGCAAATGATGATATGGCAATGGGTGCAATTAGTGAATTAAAAAAACGTAAAATTTCAATTCCAAATACTATAAAAATAATCGGTTTTGATGATCAAATTAATGCAAAATTTTTAAGTCCTCCACTTTCAACCGTAAAAATCCCAACGAATCAAATATGTGAAAAAGCAATCGAATCAATTAAAGATTTAATAGATGGAAAAAAAATGGATGAATTAATTGAAATCCCCACAAAAATGATCATACGTTCATCCTGTGGATGCGATAATTCTGCAACAAATGAATTAAATTCTAATAATTTCAATCTACTTCCAAAAAAAAAAAAAATAATTGTCGATCTTATAGATGCATACAGAAATATAGGCTACACTCGTGATATAGTTCTCCTTGAAAAAGTAATTCCATATCTATTTGATAAAACCAATATATTATCTTGCATTATTTCTTTCTACCAAAACAATTCCTTAGAAAAACTAAGTCCAGTATTAAAATATATGAATAATGAAGCAAAAATCTCAAAATTTAAAGAAATATTTAAAAATCCTTATCATCTATTAAAATCTCTTCTGAAATCAGAAAAACCTATCAATCTTCGTCTATTTTCTATCATTTTCCAAGATAAAGTAATTGGAACTATCATATATCAAGTGAAATTAGATGGAAATCTCTTAGGAAGTGCAATGCGGACCAATCTCATTGATAACTTAGCAAAAACATTATATATACATCAATTTTTGAATCATTTGGAATAATATTCTTATTTTTCAATTCTTCCAGTATTTCAAGAGCATGGTCATCCATCATCTTAACTACGATAATTTTCGATATATAAATAATTTATTTCTCTAAGATTTGACAAGAGGGACAAAAGTAAATAGTACCTCCAAGATATTGTTGTTTTTTAATTAAAGATGTACATGCAGGACAAGGAGTATCAATTGATTTACTATGCATAATTCTCTGATATCGACCAGAGTTATCAAAAATATCTTTCTCACAATCTCTTCCTCCAAGTTTTATCATTTTATAAAGTTCATTTCGAGTTGTTTCATATAGTAATTTTTTTTCCTCTTTTGTCAATGATTTCATCTCTTTTTTGGGATGGATTTTTGATAAGAAGAAAATATCCTGAATTACTCCATTTCCAATTCCTTTTAATCCTGGATCTGTAATGAAAAATTTTTTTACACTACATTTCTTATTTTCTGGTATTTTCTGTATTATATCTTTAAAATTAGTAAAAGTAAATTCTTCTGAAAGTGGATCGATTTTATCAAATTGAATATGAGGATGTTTATCAATATTCTTTGACTCAATTAATCTCACCTCTCCCCATCCAGATATCGTTACTGTCATGTAGGTTTGATCTTTGAATTCTATGAGAAGTTGATGTTTTTTAGGAATAGTCTTATCTTGTTTATGATAAAGAATTCTCTCTCCTCCACATCCTAGGCTTAAAAAATAATCATTATCTA
>CAZGJX010000139.1:0-9170 GCA_964525635.1 uncultured archaeon | reverse complement strand
ACATCATCAATAAGTGAAAAAGGACAAATTACCATTCCTAAAGAAATAAGGGATAAATTAGGTATCATGCAAGGAGATCGCTTAATATTTGATTTAAAAGGAAATAAGATAATTATCAGAAAATCTGGTACAAATAAAATATCAGAAATATTAAAAAATCAAAAACCATGGACGGAATCAAGTATTGAATTTCAAAAACAATTACGGGAAGAATGGGAATGAATATTACTCTTGACACAAACATTTTCCTAAATGTGAAAAATAAGGAAGAACCATTTTATTCCTACTCTAATTCCTTATTAGAAGAAATCGATAATGAAAATAGTGAATTGAATGCAGTTATATCAATTATTTCCCTTACTGAGTTAAGTGTTGGATATTATAAAAATAAAGAAATTAATGAAAAAAATGAATTCATTTCTGGACTTTATTCAAATAAAAAATATAACATAAAAGATCTCAATATCAATATTGCAGATAAAGCTGCAGAAATAAGATCACAAATTAATTTAAAATTACCTGATTGTATCATCATTGCAACAGCTCTTATAGGAAATTCAGAAGCTTTAATTACAAATGATGCTGAATTTAAAAACAAAGCAGAATCGTTGATAAAAGTATATAATTCTCAAGGATTTTATGATAAATATCTAAAAAAAAAGATAAATTAAAGGAATAAAAAATAAGAAAGGTTATATCTGTTAGTATTAACAAAAATCTGAAAGAAATTGTTAGAATGTATTTAAATAAAAATCTTTTTTCATGGAAAAAATGAGAATTTTAATGGAAAATTAAAGTGAAATAACTGTTTTGCAAAACACGTTTTCCTAAACGATTTAGTCTCTTTCATTGAAGAATAAGGTGATGATTATAAAATCCTGAATGTCCTTTTCCGTTAGAATAGATTCTTCATTTATCATTTTAATCAGAATTTAATTATTAAAGAAATTAATTTATTTATATATTTTAAAAATTAACTCTCTGAAAAATTAGTGATAAAACTTAACTAAAATATGTATAAATAAGTTCTAAAATTAAATAGGATTTTCTTTAAAATAAAGCTAATAGTTTATTTTTTTTACTTTTAAATTATTAATATTTTTAAAATGAGTTTCTGTAGTATAAATATAAATATTTCGAATCAGTGCTTCGGAAATAATTATTGCATCCACTATAGACAAAAAATCATATTTACATTTTAGTTCTCCAGATAATATTGATGTTTTTTCAGAGATTGGAATAAAATCAATTATATCACCTCTTCTTAAATTTTCCATTATTATTTGAGAATTAATTTTACCTTTTTCACGACATAAATGATTGAAAAGTTCAATATAGTTTACTTCTGAAGAGATAAAGAAGATTTTATTGTTTCTTTTACTTTTTATTTCTTTTATAGTAGTTTCATGACCACTTTGATATAAACTTATAACTCCTGTATCAAGAAAAATTGTATTTTTCATTACTATAACTCCTTGTATAATCTATTTTTTTCATTTTCAATTTCTTTTTGACGTTCTTTAGAAATTGTTTCTATTATTTTTTTTCCTGTATTTTCATCTAATACAGACTCCAAACGATCATCAGAGAGAAAAGGTAAAATTTTAATTCCCTCCAAAGGATGATCAATTATTATAACTTTATCACCATCATTCCATCCATATTTTTTACGTATTTCTGAAGGTATTGTGATTCTTCCATGATTTGTAATATTGACAACTGTCATATTATACTAATAGTAAAATTAATTTTTAAATGCTATTATTTTCCGTTTTTTGCTAAGCATTTAAATAACGATTCTATTATAGAGATATTATTATAGTGATAAATTGAAATATCTGATCTAACGTGAACTAGAAAATTGCGTCTAAAAGGGATCATTTATATAAAACTTTTTTTTCCATGGAAAAATTGAATATTTTAATGGAAAATGGATGCAAAATAACTGTTTTGCAAAACGCGTTTTTATAAACAATAATCTTTATTTTGTTAAGGATTGAGAATCTTAGAAAATTTAATAGAAATAATTATCAATATTGCATTATTCCAAAATTATATTTGAAAGATATAACGTCAAATGATTCTTAATTTCAAGATATAGTAAAAGAATTATTAAAATCATCAAAAAATTTTGAATTTTATGAAATATAATCTTCTGAATTGGTAAATTCTAAGTCTTATTTTCATGAAAATTTAGTGAAAATTATAAAACTCTTTTAAAATTAATAATTATCTCCATAAATATTCTTAATATTTTCTTCAATAAGTTCATATTTAGGAGGATTATGTTTTTTGATTTTTTTTAATAAGTTTTTAGCTTTAGTATTTTCCGTATCTAATTTTATTGCATAGTTACACGCATTATATGCACTATCATATATTTTTAATTGATAAGAAATTAAAGCAAAATTATACCAATTTTTTGAGTCTTTAGGATTCAGATCAAATCCAATATGTAAATAATCATTAATTTTTAAAAATCCTTCAATATATTTAGAAATCTCTTCGGAAGGCTGAATAATATTCATATGACCTTCACAAAGAATATCTGCTTTAATCTCTAATAATTCTTGCAAAGATCTCTTGAAATCTTCATAATTACCCCCAAGGGATTCAATTCCGCCCCCACAAATATCTCCTGTAAATAGAACATTTCTTTTTTCGATTGTAGATAAGAATGCCATACTACCTGGGGTGTGTCCAGGGATATGAATACATTTAATATCATATGATCCTAGTTTTAAAGTGCTTATTTTTTCTTTGAATATATCTGTTACCTTAAAATTTATATTTTGATCTTTATTAATAATTAATTCTGTGGCGTCAGCATCCTTTATATGGATATAAAAACGTATTTTGGGATTCAATTTGATTAAATCTTTGCATCCATCAACATGATCAAAATGACTATGAGTTAGTAAACAATGTTTAATATTCTTAGGATCTAATCCTATTTTTTTAATTTCCTTTTTAAAGTTAAATCCAAGACCTGTATCAATAAGTATTAGACCATCTTGACTATTTGTATTCAATAGATAAATAGTACTTGATTGCTCCCCTATTTGACATTCTTTAAGAATAAAAAGATTTTTTAAAATTTGTCTCAAATCTGATTCCTACTTTTTTATTTCAATTATACTATAATAAAAAAGAATAAAATATCTTTTTTTTGATCCTCCCTGATAATTATATTTTTTTCCCCATTTACTCATTTATCTCCCCCACATTTTCCCCTTCCTAAAAAAGTAGGTGTAGAACGGATGATTAAGCAGATTATTTATGATTAAATAGGATTTGAACTTATAAAGAAATGTATAATTTAAACCAAATTTCAATGATATCTATTTTATAAAAAATATCATGATCATTCTGGAATAAATTTAAGTGGTTTTTATAATAAGATATAAATAAAAATTTAAGAAAAAAAAACTATATAATTGATAGAGTAAAAAGATATAGAATTTCTTATTGGAAAGTATTATGGTAGAAAAATCAAAAGAACAAACATTAAAGGGAGATAAATTTGAGTTTTATATTAACGCTTCAGAATTCACTGATATTACACTAACAAAAGAAGAATCTTATAATTTAATTAAGTTAATAGATCAAGGACCGAATGAAAAAACCAAAAAATTTTCTGAAGAAGCATTAGAATTTTATAACGAAATAATGAAAAAAAGCAAGGATTTTACTCAAAAATAATTTGATTAATAATGTCAAATCCAATAAGAAATAATCTTATTATAATAGAACTTAAAGATGAAATAGATTTAAGTTCATTTCAATGTGAAAGTAAAGAATTAAACGAGTTTTTACATGAAAAATCAAGATTTAATGAAAAAAATCTCATTTCTAAAGTATATGTATATTATCATATAAAATCTAAAAAAGTTGTTGGATTTATAACTTTATCCAATTATATGTTAAGATTGGCAGAAAGTAAGAAATTTAGTATTCAAAAAGTACCAGCAGCATTAATAGGAAGAATAGCAATTGATAATGAATATAGAGTTCATAATTTAGGAAGAGATTTGATCTTATTTGCTCGAGGTAGATGTAATTACATAAAAGATTTTATTGGTTGTCGTCTTTTAGTTGTTGAAGTAAAAAAAGCTGATCCAATTATCAAATATTTAAATTCTTTTGGATTTGAATTATTACATCAAAGTAAGGGTTTTGACATATTAGGATTTGATCTTTTAATATAAGCTTGTATTTTTAAACCTTTAATTAATGAATTAGTGATATTTAGATTAAGAAAAAATCTTTTTCCATGGAAAAACATAGATTTTTAATGGAAAATGGGTGCAAAATAACTGTATAAGGATAAAAGATTTTTTAAAAAGAAAGAACTTGATAAATCTGGTTTTAAAATAATATCAATAATGTCATAAAATAAAATTTAACTTTCTTTTCCATAAAAAAAGTTAAAAAAAATAGTAAAAATATCGACTCTACAAATTTTATAGAACATTTAATATGTAATTCATGAAAGTTTTTTATCATTCTACACTTTAATCTAAAAAACCTTATTTATTTTCTCTAACATCCTCATTCATAATCCTCTATCTCGGAGTTACACGTTGCCGACAAAAGAGGGGGTTAAGTTATATATGACGCATTCTTGTGTAAATTATGACTATTAAGTACATAGCAGATCCCCCGGTAGCCACCGGGTTGGGTATAATTAACCCCCAGTGCATTAATCTTCAATTGCTTTTAGATGTTTTGGAAATCATTCGAACCACGACAGAAGTGGATTTACCCCATAAGAGAAGCGGGTATCCTTACGAGGTGTTCGTGGTCTATCAAGCATTCGTGGAATTATTACAGCGTTCACCAGAAAAAACAGCTGAGTGGTTAAATGAAGCTTGTAAGAAAGTAGGCTATTCCTTCCAGAGATATGAAGTTGAGGTGTTTTCGAATGGTAAGCAACGGCGATACTTTCCAGATCAACCTGCATTATCTCGTTGCCTGAAACATTTGGAAGTGCTGGACTGCACGGAAGCATTCTGGAATCACGTCTTACTTGCTCATCTATTACTTTTACGGCGGATGGGTATCATCCTGCCTAATATCATCCTGATTGCTGACTACAAGGAAGAAAAATGTAAAAAGGAGGAGAACGATCCCTATTGTTTT
The DNA here is from genome assembly GCA_964525635.1 of uncultured archaeon. Classification (GTDB taxonomy): domain Archaea; phylum Asgardarchaeota; class Lokiarchaeia; order Sigyniarchaeales; family SOKP01; genus JAFGOA01. Next base: position 4,028 of record CAZGJX010000139.1, on the reverse strand, counting down.
GGGACGAAAGAGGGCAAGACAATGCATAAGTACCTTACTTTTTCTATGGTCTCGAACAACTTGCACCAAGTAATTGCTAATTTCAAGATTTTCAAGCGGCAGGACAAACTTCCGCTCTTTGAGACGATCTTGAATCGATTGCAAGCTCATGACCTTAGTATTAAGTATGTCTTGCTGGATCGCGGATTTTACCGGAAGCGGATCTTGACCGTGCTCAAGGCACGTGAACTCACGGTAATAATTCCTGGTCGTAAATGTTCACAGACAAGTAAGATGATAGAGGATTATCTGATGAACAAGGGAACACGCTACTGCGAGGGTTCCATGAAGCTGGGGTATATTAAGGGAAAGGGACAAACTTACCTAAGATTTGATCTCCTCCTGGTTGCCAAGAGAAAGCATAGTTTGGACAAGATCAAGCGCGATTATTGCGCCAAACGTCTGACACTTGATAAGGCATCGAAACAGATATTTCCTCTCATCGTGCTATTTTCCAATCTAAGAGGTATTACTAAACTACGCGGTAATGAGACCTATATTCGGAGTCTGTATCGCCGACGTTGGCTTATTGAGATAGCATTCCGAGAAATGAATAAGTTTGGCTTCTCATTCCGGCTCCAAGGGCGAGATGCAAGGCTTTGTATCTTGGGTGCCAGAGCCTTATTATATAATATCTGGCAAGTGCAACGATACATGATTCGAGATAAAACTTCCATAGGGAAGGAGCTAAGCTTAGATGAATTTCTCGGAAAGACTTTTACTTCTCGTTATTTTCACTATATTCCTTCAATAGATATAAAATTTAATTGAGGTAAAAAACTATCATGAATTACATATTAAATGTATAGAAAAATAAATAATCAACAATTTTTAGAATAAAATTCCTTTTATTACCAATAAATTTATAAAATTGTTTATTACACTTAATTAAATATTAATGAGTAAGACTAGAAAGTAATAATTATCAAGAAAAATAATTTATTAATTAAAAGAAGAATTGGTTATAAATGATAAAACAAATAGAAATCAAATCATTCAAATCGATAGGTTCTATAAAGATAAAATGCAATCGAATAAATATTTTTATTAGTCCACCAAACACAGGCAAGTCAAATATATTAGAAGCTTTAGCATACCTAAGTTATTATTTAGCACCTAAAACAAATGATGCAATTAATCTGGATAATTTTGTTCGTTTAAATCATAGTAGTGATTTATTCTATGATAATGAAGTTTCTCAACCTATAAATATTAAGTTTGATGATTTCTCTTTAAAAATTAGATATAAAGATACCTTACAAAATGACTTATTTAACAAAGACCAAAAAATAGATCCGGTGAATTATAAGGGCCCTTCAATCAAATATTATAAATTTATCGAGAGAGAACTATTCCAATCTACCTTTTCTGATTATTTATTGCCTTCTGATGGTAAAAATTTATTTTTTATCCTCCTAACTCATAAACATTTTAGAGAATTAATCAGTGATATTTTAAAACCATTTAATTTATCCTTAGGATTGCGAAAAACAGAATATAAAATCGAGATTTCTAAAACAATTGATGGAATTACAATAAGTTATCCATATAAAACTATTTCTGATACTTTAAAAAGACTTATTTTTCATATTATTGCAATGGAAACAAATTCTAACTCAGTTATAGTATTTGAGGAACCAGAAGTACATGCATTTCCATACTATACAAAATTTTTTGCAGAGAAAGTAGCTTTAGATAAAAATTCAAAAAATCAATATTTCTTTTCAACTCATAATCCATATTTTTTAATACCTTTACTTCAAAAAACTAAAGAAGTGAATGTTTATGCTACTCGATGGGAAAATTTTCAAACAAAAATCTATCTCCTAAACAATGAAGAAATTCTCTCCCATGATTCTGATATATTCTTCAATTTAGATAATCTTATTGATGATGAAAATGATTAATCAATTAATTTATGTAGAATGCAATCCTGATGAACTCTTAGTCATATTATATGGTTTTAGTAAGAAAAATATAAATCATTCCTATGGAAAATCAAGAATTGGGAAATTACTAGAAAGAAATCAAGGACAAGTAGCATTAGTAGATGAAGATCCTGATGGAACTCCAATCCCCTATTTTAATAAGACTAATTTCTCTCTTATAAAGCAAACAAATGGATATAGAATTATAAATGATTCAAGAAGGAGTCATATGATTGTAGAAATTCAACCTTCCTTAGAAGTATGGATTTTAGATGCATGTGATGATGCTAAGATTGATATTAGAGAATATAATCTTCCAAAAGATCCAATATCATTACATCATATAATTAATAGTAATTTAAAAAGGCTAGAGAAACTATTAAAAGAATTACTCAATCATAATTGTCGTGTTAAAGAATTAAGAGATGATTTCTACACTATATCATGATATTTTACATTTCTTTTAAAATAGAGAGTTTTATTTATAAGTAGTAGGACTTTTTCCATGGAAAAGGAGATTATTTTAATGGAAAATTGATGCAAAATAACTGTTTTGCAAAACGCGTTTTTATAAACAACTATCTCTATTTTGTTAAAGATCGAGAGGATTAGAATAATTAACAGAAAGGATATTCAATATTGTCTTATCCTTAAATTATATATGAGAGATATAACGTCAAATGATTCTTAATTTCAAGATATATCTTTAAGATACCTAAATATAATTATTCTCAAAATATAAGTTATATTTGAGTGGATGTTCATTATATTATTTAAAGATGAGTTTTAAAAATAATAGAAAATCTATATTATCATAAATTGCTGAAAAACAACATATCCTTAATTATTAATATTAGTATTGTTTATTTTTCTATAGATAAATTAGAGAAAATAATCATGACATCAAAAACAATAGATATTGATGAAGATACTTACAAAAGATTATTAAAGAAAAAAAAAAAAGATGAAACTATATCTGATTTAATAGATAAATTATTAGGTTACGAGGAAAAAGAAAAGAGTAATTTAAGACCGTTTTTTGGACGTTGGAAAGATTTACCTAAGGATTATGTTGAAATAATGGGAGTTGCTCATAAAGAACTTCGTAATGATATAAGCAAGAGATTTCATTAAAATGATTTTTATTGATACAAATATTGCAATACAGATTTTAAATGGTAACAATACTTTAGATGATTTAATTACAAGATTAAGTTCTGATAAAAATGGTATAACATCTCCTTCAATTGTTGAACTATATTATAGTCTCTATAAACTTAAATATCTAAATAAGAACTTTCAAAAAGTAAATTTAACGAATTATCTTTTGATTTGGAGCAATTAATTAAGGAATTAAATTGTTTTTCTCTTGATTTGAAAAATGCCATTTTAGGGGCTAAATTACATATGAAATTAAGAGGAAAAGGACCAAGAAATAGATATTTTTGATTGTCTGATTGCTGCAATTATCATTTCTAATGACTATCAAAAATTAGTTACCAGTAATCAAAAACATTTCAAAAGATTTGAAGAACTTGAATTGATATCTTTTTAAATAGATTTTAAAAATTAAGGACTAATTTAATTAGAAAAATTAGAAATTTTGGTATCCTTTATTTATTGATTTTAATAAGATATTACTTTCCATGGAAAAAGAACTAATTTTAATGGAAAATTGATGCAAAAGCTGAGTTTTAGTTTGATAAAAGTATATAATATATAGAATATCAAATATTAAAGATAAATAATTAATAAAAAGATATTTTGTGTTTATGAATTTTCATAAGATAAAAAAAATATGTATTCTCCTAAACTTATTTAAGTTTTAATTGTACTAATAATAATGATTAAGATAGTGAAAATAAAACATTATTAGTTTTTTGTACCATTAATAACCTAAGATCACCTTTTTATTTTAAATGAAATATAGGTTTAAAAAAAAAATATTTAATTGATTATAAAAAAGATATTTTTTTTTGATTTTATAAATTTATAAAAATAAGATTTAAATAGGTATTTAAGACATGTATAGTAAAATATTAGAATTGAAGAAAAATAACT
>CAZGJX010000138.1:0-9337 GCA_964525635.1 uncultured archaeon | reverse complement strand
AATATTAATAAAAAATAAATATATCAAAGTTTATATTTTATTAAGATTGGTTTCAATTTTAGATTTAAGCTAATTATTAAAAAAGTTGGTTATTGATTTCAGGAGGAGATTATTGTCCTACAAAAGAATATAAGAGGTGTTAACTGAGATCGCATCTATATTCATAGTAGAGGATGATATATCAATACAGACCTTATATAAAAAATATTTGAACCTGTATGGGTATCGAGTAATAGATACAGCTAATAACGGTGAAGAAGCGATAGCAAAATTTAAATTATTCCATAAAAAACCCGATATAATAATAATGGATCACAGGATGCCTCTTAAAGATGGTCTTGCAACAACTAAAGAGATACTTAAAATCGATAATAAATCTAATATAATATTTGCTAGTGCTGATAAGACAATTAAAAAAGAAGCTCTTTCTGTAGGAATTTCCGGTTTTTTGGAAAAACCATTTAGTCTTGAAATCCTTGTTGAACACATAAATAAGGTTATTACTAAAAATCAGTTCTAATTTAAAAGATTTTAATATTATATAATTTAATTCAATTTTATGACGAAAGACTATTTAAATAAATTTAAAGGAACATTAATGGGTGTAGCAATTGGAGATACCTTAGGAGGTCCATTTGAAGGGATTTTAAGAGAAGATATTTATTCTAAATTTGATGATTTTGAAGATTTTATTTGGAATAATAAAAAACTATTTAAAACTTATACAGATGATACTCAACTAACATTACATCTAGCAGAAGCATTAATTCAAGGGAATGGTTTTAATACTAATAGTGTAATCAAACATTTTGTAAATTGGTTAGAAGATCCTCCTATTAAACCAGGATATGGATGTATAACTTCAATAAAAAAACTAAAATATGGAATTAGTTGGAAAAAAGCTAGCTCTAATAGTGGGGGAAACGGAACTATTATGAGAATTGCTCCTATTGGTTTATTTCACAGTAAAAATATTGAAATATTAAAGAAAACTGCGAAATTATCAAGTTTATTAACACATTCTCATCCTGCAGCCTCCTTGGGAGCTATAATTATTGCTAGAGCCATTTCTTATTTAGTTGAGCTTGAAATTAAGGAAAAAATTATAGTTGAAGATTTTTTTAGTGAATTAATAAATTCTATTTCACACATTAGAGAAGACATTCAAGACGAATTTATTCAAAATATAGAGAAGCTAAAAACTAATCTTAATTTATCAATTGAAGCAGGATTAATTAAATTCTCACAAATAGGAGTAAAGTCACCATATTTTATTGAAGAATATTTGGGAAAAGCATTTGTTCATCCTTATAGTATGAGTACAGTAATATGTACCTTATTTATTTTTTTAAATAATTTGGATTCATTTAAAGAATGTATATATGCACTTGTCACTAGTGGCGGTGATACCGATACCGTGGGTGCTATAGGGGGTAGTTTAGCAGGGGCTTATTTTGGATTTGATAAAATTCCAGAAGAGATGATTTCATTGGTAAAAAACAGGAAATATATACTTAATGTCTCTGAAAGACTCTATAATGTTTATATAAAGCAATTCAATAGGTTAATTTAGAAAAAGAATATATGGGAGGAACGGGATTATCGGTTATCTTCCTAAAAAGAAGAACTCTTTCGAACCCGCGACCTCCTGGTCTCTTGCCATATGAATTGAAGTAATTAAAGGTCCCAAACCAGGAATCATACCAAGCTAGACTATCCTCCCATTTTTTAGAGAGATATTAACTTTATATCAATTCAATATTTAATAATAAATATTTTTTTAGTTTTTAATTTTATTATTAGTTTATATTCTTGATTTTTAGAATCTTAATTATTTTATTTTATCTATCGTTTTATATCTCCATATATTACCAAGAAAAAATAAAAAGAAAGAATCTTTTTTATTTCCGATAAATAAACCATAGATAAGAGATTCAAATTTAATCTTTAACAAAAGTTTAAAAAATCGAAGTTTTACTTATGTTTACAGTCCAAAATGCAAATTGACAGATAGCTGAGAAAATATAGAGTTTATATAATGGAAAATGGATGAAGATCAACAAGTAATTTTAAAAAATAATATAGAATTGCTAAGAAACGCCTTTTTTAATTCGAAAAATGCACTTTTTATCATTGATTTAAATTATTTTAAAGTTCTGGAATGTAATCAAACTGCTACAAAAATATTTAAAGACACTTCTAGTCATTTTCCCTATTTATCTTTTTTACTCGTCTTATTTCTTTTCTTTTTTGTTTTTTTTAAATATCTATTTAGTTCTAAGCCAATTTTATCTATTTTTCCATCTTTTATCCAATATCGAATTTTCTTAGATTTTAAAAAATTTTGAATTTTATCATTAAATTCAAGTAATTCTTTTTTCTCTGCTTCTGTTAGTATGGGTATATGTTCTTCAATATGTTCTTTAATTTTCTCTAATTCTTCAGTAATTGGTATTTTTATCTGAGTCTTTTTTTCAATAAGACGATTTCTTAAAATTTCCTTGATATTTTTAATCCACCCTTCAATCCAAGGATAATTTCCTAATTTTATTGGATCTAAGATATCAATATCATTTCTATTAACAAAAATTAGATCATCAGGACAAGAATTCTCACAAGCACCACAATAAAAGCATTCCTTTTCATTGCAAGCAATTTTCCCATATTTTTTTACTTCTTCAGCTGTTTTTGGAATATAAAAAGATTCAACAGGACATATGTTTATGCATGCTTTACAACCTTGAGGATCACATTTCCACAACATAGGTCTTTTAATGTGTATTTCTCCTTTAATTGGAGAGCTGATTTTGAAACATTTTTTTGGACAATCCTTCTGGATTTTATGATATTCTTTTATTTGATTTCTTTCAAGTGAATTTAAACATAATTGACATATTTCATTTTTCTTATCTTTAATACATTTTTTAGTATCAATTTCATAAAACTTTCCTATTGATGGGAATTCATCTAAGTCTATTTGACCTTCAGGAGTAATATTTTCATGAAAAGCATTATTTGGGCAGATAATAGCGCAAAGCATACAATAACAGCACTTTTCATGATCAATGATGATTTTTGGATTACTTTTATCTAAAATGCCTTGTGCAATCTCTGGAATTGGTCCGAGGTCAATAGCTTGAACAGGACATACCAGTTTACACAGACTGCATCCTATACATTTTTCTATATCATAAGTGAGCTTCTTTTTAACATCCTTGAATTTCCAATTGATAATGATTTGTTCTGAATTGACTTCCATATTTTTCTCTATTTCTTGTTCTTGTCCTTGATCAATTATGGAATTTTCTGAAATACAAAATCAACTATATTTATCTATTAATTCTAATTAATCTAAAAAAACGATGATAAATAATTTTAATCTTTAATATATAAAATTAGGAATAATAAGAATAACTATTTTCATCAAATCCTTTGATATATTCAATATAAATACCCTCGGGTTTCATTCCAGGAGGATTATATATTAATTTAAAATTAGAAAAAAAAGCACCAATCCCTCTATCAGCAAAAATAACAGCAGGATGATTATTTTCTTTGAAGATTTTTTTAGAAAGATCTTTTGTAATTAATCGACATTGATTTTCATCTATAATACCCAGAGAATGTATATATTCATGTAAAAGGATATGATAAGCATATGCCCAACTAATTTCATATGGTTGTTCTTCTAAGATCATTCGTAAAGGAGTTTTATTCATTATAATTTCTGTACCTGGATAAAAATGCATCCCTCCTACAAAACCACCTTTAAACATTCCCATCTCAGCAAGACCTAAACTCAATCCTGCCCTATGTTTTTTATATACCTTTTCAACATCACTTTTAACTTTTTCAAATATAATGGGTAATTCATTTTTAAAATTATTTAGATCCATCATATCACCTCTGTAGAAATAATAAATAAAAAATTATTTTTAATAAAACCTTAAAAAAGATTAGATATCAAAAAACCAATTATCATCTACTTTTCTTAGAATATCCATTGATTTTGCTAAATCTCGTAAAAGATGCTCAATCGAAGTTCTATAACTTGCTCTAGAAATTCTATCCAAATCAGAAAAAAATAATTCATCTAGTAGACTATCAATATTTATTTTACTATGAAATTTAACTGGATTAAAAAATAAGGTATAAAAGATTTCCATTTCTAAATTATCATTTAGAGGTTTTGTCTTACTTAATTTATCTCTATATTGTTTTTCTATAAGATTTTTCAGTTCAATAATAAAAGTTTCTTTTTTTTGTAACAATTCTCTTCTCTTATGATCCATTTTAAAAAGATCTTTTTCAATTTCTATGATTTTTTCCCCTAAGAACTTCATTTTTTCATTAGGAATTTTAATTCTCTCATATTCATAAGAATCCTCTGTATCCTTCAGTAAAATTGATTCTGATTGAGGATTTATATTTATCATTTTATATTTAATTTTAAAATAATCTGGGGTTATATCAATTGTAAATGATAGATTACTTATTATCTTATATTTACCACCCCGTTCTTCCGGTTTAATTCTTTCTATAATATTATAACTTCTTAGAATTTCAAGTTGACTATGAACTGCCTGTCGTGAGATTCCTAATGCTTTACTTAATTCTGAGGTTGAATGAGGAACTTTTGTTAGTTTTGATAATATTACCCTTCTAGTGGGATTTCCTATGATTTCTAATAAATTATCTAAACTTATTTGTTGTTTTTCTTCTTCTAATTCCAAGTCAAATCAACCCTATTATTTTAATTTAAGTAAATTAAAAGATTTATTGATATAGTTGTTCAGATGGTTCTTTAGATGCTTGTTTATGTACTTTCTGAGCTCTATCCGCGTGTTTTAATATTTTATCAATTGCTCTATTAAATTCTTCTTCATTTATTACAACTTTTTTTACAGAATCTTTATCTTTTGTATCAATGGAGAGATCTGCAATTGCTTTCCTTATTGTAAGTAATGTTGCTTCTTCACAAATAGCAGAAATATCTGCTCCTGAATAACCCTCTAATTGTTTTACAAACTTTTGAATTGGTATATTTTTTTCTAAGGGTTTTTCTTTTAAATGAATTTTAAAAATTTTTTCTCGTGCTTTTTCATCAGGAAAAGGAATTTCAATATGTCTTCCAAATCGTCCTGATCTTAATAATGCTGGATCTAACATATCTGGTCGATTAGTTGCAGCAAGAAGAATAACTCCATGTAAATCTTCAAGTCCATCCATTTCAGTTAATAATTGTGATACAACTTGTTCTGTTACTTGAGATCCAGCATTCCTACCTCTCATACCCGCAATTGCATCGACTTCATCAAAGAATACAATACAGGGAGATGCAGATCGTGCTTTCCTAAATGTTTCTCTTACTGCTTTTTCACTTTCTCCAACCCATTTTGACAGGAACTCTGGTCCTTTTACAGAAATAAAATTTACCTCACTTTCATGTGCCAAAGCCTTAGCTATTAAGGTTTTTCCAGTACCAGGAGGACCATGTAATAATATTCCACTCGGGGGTTTAGCTTTCAAATGTGTATATAATTCAGGATATTTTAATGGCCATTCAACTACTTCTTTTAATTGAAGCATTGCATCCTCTAATCCTCCAACATCATCCCATGTCTCAACTGGTCTTGTTATTAATACCTCTCTTAAAGCTGAAGGTTCAATACTATTTAATGCATCTTGCAGGTTTTTAAAACTAATTTTAATTTCATTTAGGACTTCTGGGGGTATTGGTTTATCTAAATCAATACTAGGCAATATCTCTCTGATCGCCAACATTGCCGCTTCCTTTGCTAGTGCTTCTACATCTGCTCCAACAAAACCATGAGTTCTTTCTGCTATTTCTCTTAAATTAACTTCTTTTTTAAGAGGTATTCCACGAGTATGAATCAAAAGGATTTCATATCTCCCATCCATATTGGGAACTCCAATTTCAATCTCTCTATCAAATCGCCCAGGTCTTCTCAAAGCATTATCGATATCATTTACTCTATTCGTAGCACCAATTACTATTACTTCTCCTCTTCCTTCTAATCCATCCATCAATGAAAGTAATTGAGCAACTACCCTTCTTTCAACCTCTCCAGTTACCTCTCCTCTTTTAGGAGCAATCGAATCCAATTCATCAATAAAGATAATTGATGGAGCATTCTCTTTTGCCTCCTCAAATACTTTACGTAAATTTTCTTCACTTTGTCCATAAAATTTACTCATAATTTCTGGGCCACTGATAGTTATAAAATTTGCATCAGTTTCATATGCAACGGCTCTTGCTAATAATGTTTTTCCGGTCCCAGGAGGTCCATGTAATAGTACACCCTTAGGGGGATCTATCCCTATTCTAATAAACAATTCAGGATGTTTAATAGGTAATTCGATCATTTCTCTGATTTTCTGGATTTCATCTTCTAATCCTCCAATATCCTCATAGGTAACTCTTGATTTCTCAATTTGTACTAATTCTTTATGGCTTTTTTCACTTAATTCAATCTTAGTATCTAAGTGAATTCTAACTGCATCCGCTTTTGGAGAAAAAGCAACAACTATTAGATCAACTCTTCGACCATAAGCATAAAAGCTAAGAATATCATTTTTTGTAATAACCCTATTTTCTAATTTGCTTGCTAATTGTTGAGAGTTTCTTAAAATCACAGCTTCTTCCAATCCTGCAAAGACAATTCTATCTGCTAGTGCTGCATCAATTTTTCGAATTGAAACAATATCATCTAAAGAAGCACCTAAATTTCTTCGCAAAGAAGCATCTATTCTGATAATATCTAATCCTTGATCTTCAGATCTCCCAGGATACAATAATGCTGCTGTTTTTTCTAAAGTTTGTGTATGCCAAATTTCAATTACATCCCCAGTTTTCCAACCTTGCAAATTCACAAGTTCAGGATCTACTCTTGCTATTCCTCTTCCAGCATCTTGTTTGAATGCATCCTTTACTTTTACTTTCCTTCCTTCCCTTCCTCCTGCTTCAGCTATTCTACTCATAATTAGTCCCTTTATTTTTATATTCTCTATAATAATGATATTTTAAATTCAAATTTATATCTTCTTACATTTAAAAATGATTAATCCATTATTAAAATCTAATGATTCATTGATTATTGATATTTTATATGGTAATTTAATCTTTTTATGATATCGTTTACCACTATTTTCAGCTTCAAATATTAGAGTTTTTTTATTACCATTTAAAGTTATTAAAATATCATCTTTTTTTATTCCAGGAGCTTCTAATAATATTTCAATAAAATTCTTTAAATTATGAACCTCAATATAAGGTTCTTTATAGGATAATTCCTCTTGTTTCATATTTGGTTTTATTGATAATTCCTCAGTATCAAAAAAATCATGTGATTTATCTTGATTCGTATTGGAGATATTAAACTTCCTTATTTTTGGATATATTTTTGTAAGATCTAAATTCTTTAAGTAATCATTAAGTTCTTTTTCATCAATATCTCCTTGTATTTTAATATTAGGTTCATCCATTCCTTCTTCATAATGATAAGATATCTTGAATCCATTATTTTCCGAATCTAATTTAGATCTATTATTTAATTCATTTTTAGATGATATATAAAATTCAATATCAAAGTTATCTTCATCAATATCTAAATAATCTTTTAAATTTTCAATAAAATCTTCAAAATCATCATTATCAAACATATTAATTAACCCCCCAAATTAACAAGTTTTTAATTTTTTTGTCAAGACTTAATTTACATATATTATTTTACTATTAAAAATTTATCGTTTTTAATATAAAAGAAGCTTTAATTTATTTTTTATAAAAAAAATGTTGAGAGTAATAATATATTTTTAAGAAAGAGCCCCTTTCACATCATTAATGGCCTCTTGAGTTCGATTTAATAATTCATAGGCAACTTGAGGAGGGCCCCATCCTGCTAATCCACAATCTGGTCCTATATATTTAAGACGTTCTCCATAATGTTCTATTGCGTCTTGAAGATTTTTTTTAATTCTGTTTTTCGAATCAATTAATTTTATTGTTCCCTCAATAGATTTTATTTCCTCCCAATTAATTCCTTTATCTATTGTTTCACCAATAATTCCATCTATATTTGTCCTAGTTATACCTACTCGAATGAATTTATCATATTTATCTAATTCTTTTTTAGATATCTTATTTGATTTATCTGAAGCATATTCACATGTTAAAATATTAATTTTTTCAGTTTGTAAAGGAACATAAGCTTTCTTTAAAGAATGTAGATGAATTTGAGTATCTATATCAGAATTAATTCCCTCAAAACATTTATCAAAAAGATCAATCACATCTTCATCTGTAACATTTACAATATCTACAAATCCAAATGAAGGTTCATCAATTGCTACTATTGAAGTTTTAAGATATTTTGTATTGACAACAGAGTTCTTTATAAAGTAATTTATCGATTGAGATAAATTCAAAGCTAAATCTTTATAAATCGTAAAATCATGCTTTTTTAGATATAGATCAATCGGACCAGTAACACATATCTTTATATCTATTTGTTTTCCTTCTTTTTCAAAATACTCCTTTGCAAATTTATTAATAACATTAATTTCTGGAATATAAGCTTTTTTTGATTCTATTAAATCAGGCTCGGTTTCATATTCTGATATAGGTGTTAAAAATTGATTATACATATCCATATGTTGTGGATAATTAATTATTTCTACTCCTGCATTTAATTTCATTTGAAATGAATTTAGAATCGGATTGATAAAATAATTATGAATTCCTCGATGATTAAATATATCTGTATCATGAATAATTGCTTTATAAGCAGTCCAATAAAATTGGTTGAATGTTTCTTTATCTACATATTCTGGCAAAGGAAAACTACCCACATCATCATAAAGAGGAAAATCAATCATATCATACTATAATTTAAATAGAAACATATATTTTTTGAATATGATAATTATGGAAATGAAAAATTCTAGGGCTATAAAATTTAACTTAAATAATGGTTTAGCATCTAATGTAGAATCTACAAAAAGAATGCTCTCAGAAATGGAAGGGATGTATCGTGATAATGAAACATTAAAAGAAATGATTAAAGAAAAAAATATTTTAATTTATGAATTCTATCAATTGGATATACCTAAAGAAGAAGGTCATTTAGCATATGGAACAACTATACTTTATCCGGGTAAAGTAGGTAATGAATATTTTATGACTAAAGGACATTTTCATTCTATTCTTAATACAGCAGAAGTGTATTATTGTTTAAGAGGTCATGGTTATTTATTAATGGAAAATCCTGAAGGTAATACCGAAATTCAAGAGATGACTCCAGGGATTTCAGTATAT
>CAZGJX010000137.1:0-9362 GCA_964525635.1 uncultured archaeon | reverse complement strand
ACTCAGTGATGAGCGTACAGCCTGATAACCTTAGGGCTGGTCTTTTAAAAAAAAAGATTGATAACTAGAATAGAAATTTGTGATTTTTCTAAGAATTGTTAGATTTTTATAAATAGTTGTAAGGTTAGAGTCTAATTATCAATATATTTTATATTTTTAATTTCCTCCCATAAAATATTATATACATTATTAGAATAACGATTTTATAAATTATCTTGTTATAGAAACCTAAAAATTTTATCTATAGAAAGGGATTTAGAACTATATAGAGTAGAGTGAAATTTATATTAATATTAAAGAAATTTAAGATAGATCAATTACGAATATAAAAAAAGAAATAGGTTAAATATTAACCATTGTGTTTTTATCTGTGAACTACACACGGCCTAAAGACCGTGGCTTCCTACATGACCATAACCCCCACCATAGTGGGATGTATAGGAATGTGAAATAGTATCGATTGTTTTACATTGAACACATAACATTTTATGACAATTTTCACATTTTTCTACCGCTTCTCGATCTTGATGAAAATGACAATTGACTTTTGATATTTAATTCACACAATTTATTTTTTTATATTTTTTAGGTTAAAATTATCAAAACATTTTTAATATTTTCGTCAATTATATTAGAGTTTTTATTATTTATTATTTAATTTCACAATTAATAAAAAAAAATCGATATTTTTGATAATAATATTATTTTGGATGATTTATAAAAATAAGGATTTAATCTAAATAATTAATCATCAAGGTCTATTCATTATATTCTTTTAAATATAAAAGGAAATGAAATTATGAATTATTAATAAAAAATACATAATTTCATACAAATAAGTACAAATTTGGACATTAAAATAATCTATAATTCAAAAATAAAAGTAGTAATAATTAAGGTTTAGTTATTAATACATTTTGAATTTTCAAATTCTTCACAGAGATCATCATGAACTATATTAATTCCATCATTTAACTTATCTCTATTAATAACTAAGGATAAGTTCAATTCATCATTACTTTGAGATATAGCTTTTACATTAACATCTTTTTTAGCCAAAGCATTAAAAATAACTACCTTGGTTTTATTATCTAGAACTTTTAATCCTGTAATATTTATAATAGATACGCTTTCCCATTTAATATCATAAAATTCAGAGAAAAAATTTTCATCTTTTAATGCATTAATAGCCTTTTCAGAATCTTTCCCAGCCACCACAAAAGAAGTACTAATTTCAGAAGAACTCTGAGCTACAAAAGAGACACTTATTTTATTTTTACCCATAATTTCAAAGATTTTAGCTAAAACGCCTGGTATATCGACCATACTACCTGAAGTTATTGTAATAATTGTTGCATTTTCAATTGCAGAAATTCCTTTTATTTGTTCCTTATTTGTTATATTAGATATTGTAGTATACTTTTCTTTTTCTAATGGTTTGTCAAAATTTCTTATTTCCAAGGGTATTTTTCTTTTTTCAATTGCTTCTAAACATTTTGGATGTAAAACTTTTGCTCCAAAGTTAGCAATTTGTTTTGCTTCTGTATAATCAAGATTCTTAATAAGAATAGAATCAGAGACATATTTTGGACTAATTGATAATAATCCATCTACATCTTTCCATAGGATTATTTTGATATCTTTATCATTACTTTCATCATAAATAGAACGAGCTAATATAGTAGCTGTGTAATCTGAACCACCTCTTCCCAGAGTGGTTAAATACCCTATTTTATTTCTACCAATGAAGCCTGTTATACAAAAGATGGTATCTTTTTTAGGATTGTTTAAAAGAGGAATGACATATTGTTTTACTCTTGCATTAGTTAGATTATACAATGGATATGCATTATTGAAATCATCATTTGTTATAATAATATTATTTGCTGAAATAAAAATAGAATCAAAACTTTGTGATAATAAATATTGATTAAGTATATAAGTCGATAAAATTTCCCCAAAACCAGAGATATAATCAATATAATAAGGTTCCAAACCAAATTCCTTAATATCTACGATGCAGTCATCTATTTCACTCATTTTCTGGTCCATCCACTCTTTACAGTTATTATAATGTTCTGTTTCTTGTTCAAAGATCTCTTCAATCATATCCAAATGCTTTTTCTCAATTAAAGAAATAGCTCTATCAACATCTTTTTTATCTTTGACATTTTGAGCTGTTTTTAAAAGCATATCAGTGACTCCTTGTAATGCAGAAGCTATATAAATTTTTTTAGAATTATTATATATTTTTGTTATTTCTGCAATTTTTCCAAAAGCTTCTTTATCTTTTAAGCAACTCCCTCCAAATTTCATAATAACGATAGTCATAATATTGATACCTACTATATATATTAATTATATTTTTTGATTATTCTAAATAATATATTCAAATAATTATGCAATAAATATTAACTTAAACATGTTTAAGATTTTATTAATCTTTCAAATAAGAGAGGATTGATAAATTTTATAAAAAAGATTTCTGTTAACATATTTCTTTCATTATGAATTTCTAGCAAGGAGAAATTAAATATGACTGTAAAAATATATATACAACTTAATTATTCTCTAAAGAAGTCTTAACTTCTTGAATTCTGTTCTCTATAGATTCAATTTCTTGACTTAATTTTATATTTTGTTTATCATAAGTGGTTTTATCCATTTTTCCTGAAGAGTAATTTTTCTTAATAAAATTCAGTAAATTAGTCATTGATTGTAATTTCCTTTCTAAACTATGTAATTCATTATGTAAAGTTTGTTTTTTAGTTTTTTTTGGTGTTTTTTTCACTTGAATTACTTTTTCAGGTGTTTTTTTTGGTGTTTTTTTCACTTGAGTTACTTTTTCAGGAGTTTTTTTCGGAGATTTTTTCTGAGATGGCCTTTTAGGAACAGGTTCCATAAATAGACTACTTGTGCTAGATGAAAAATCAATTAGTTTTTCAATAATAAGTTTCATTCCATTGATCTGTTTAAGCATTTTTTTTAGAAATTCCATCAGCTCACTTTGATTTGATATTTTTAAATCAAAATCTATATCAAGAGAAGTTGTATCAAATGGAAGAGATATATCCGTAGTTTCTGATATTTCTGTTTGAATATTATAGCTCATATTTAATTGTTGTTCTTCAATATGTGGTATAGTACTCGGTTTTAATTCTACCCGATAATCAGAAATTAACCACTTAAACATATTTAACGCTAAAGTAGAATGTGTTTCATATTGAATTCCTCCTCCTATTCTATCCCTGAATATTTCATAACTTCCACAACAACATATCCTCCCATTTTCTTGTTCAGAGACACATATTAATGGAGAGGAAAAAGGATCAGATGTCTCATTTGAATTTGCAATTGGGATTGCACCTCCTATAACAGATAAAGAGCAGCCTGCTCTATAACAAAGATCTTGAAGATTGCTAGTTATAGGGTGTGGAGGATTAAAATTAGAGATAACTGGTAGATTTTCTAATCCAAAATTATTTTCTTCATCAAGGACTTGATCATTTTCAAATATAATTCCGAATAATTCTGCTAATTCACTTAAATTACTATTTCTACCTTTATCTCCTCCAGCATGAGATAGTAATAAAAGTCCTCCTCCATCATTTCTCACCCAATTTTCAATTTCTAATATTTCTTGGCGAGAAACTTTAGAAAAATCAGGACAAGCAAATACAAATATATCATAAGGGTTTAATGATTCTTCAGTAATTGAGGTCTCAAAGAATTCTTGACATACAAAATCATGTTCACTTAATATCTTGTTTAATTCTTTATAATTATCTGTAATTTTTCCTCTTGGTTTGTGTCCAATATCAAAAGCAACATAATGGGGCATATTAAATCATATCTACTAAAAATTTAAATTAGATTGTTTTATAAATAATAAGAGAAAACATATTAAAGTTTCTTTAAAATTATTTTAATATAATTATAAAATAAATCCTTAAAATATACTTTTATCTCCAATTATTAAATTATTTTTTGAAATATTATTAATAGTAACATTGCTACCAATTATTGAATTTTCAGTAATTATATTAGTAAAATTCGCATCTTTTTCAATTACACAATTTTCTAGAATTGAGCTCCTAATTACTGAATTTTTTCCAATTGATACATAAGGTCCAATAACACTATTAATTATCTTAGTATTTTTTCCTACATATATTGGATTTTTTACACAAGATTTTTGGATTTTGATATTATTATCATGAAAATCATCAGTATTTGTAGATTTTTGTTCTAATAGGAATTTATTTCCTTTTAGTAAAGATGATGGTTTACCAAAATCTAATATCCCTTTCTTCAATTCAACAGCTGCTATTTTAAAACCATTGTCTACTAAATCTTGTAAACTCTCGGTTAAATAGATCTCTTTTGTCTTTTCTGATTTTTTATCTAAATATTTTTTAAGATTTTTAAATAATTCCATTGTTGCTGTATTTGAAAAAGCGTATATTCCCGCTATAGCTAAATTAGAAACAAATTCTTTTGGTTTTTCAACCAATTTCCTTATTATATTATTATTATCCACATCTACAATACCATAGGATCCTGCTTCTTCTTCCGGAACTTTCATTACGGTAATAATCCCATCTACATCAGATTCATAATATCGATACATCAAATATGAATATTCATCAATAAGAATCATATCACCTAAAAAGATTAAGCATCCCTCTCTTTTATCTTCTTCAGGACTATTAATTATAATATTATCAAATCTCTCATGTGCTAAAAAGACTGCTTCACCAAGTCCCCAATAATATGGTACATTATCTCTATAATTACGAGGGATTTGTTCAATAAAACTTAATTTAAACTTATCAGAATACTGCTTTTTTACATAATCAATAATTTGTCTTTTTTTATAACCAACAATAAGTATCAATTCTGTATCTGCATCAAATGTATTTAAAAATTTCATTAATATATGATCTAAAACCATTTTACCCGCTACTGTTAGAAAAGCCTTGGGTTTACTAAGAGTAAATGGTCTTAATCTTGAACCAATACCTGCAATAGGTCCTATTATTTTCATATTTTTCTTGCTTTTAGAAGTTTTTATTTGATTTAAAATTTTTTTATCTCTTGTAATAAAATTAAGTTCTATATTTACAGTTCAATGCCTTTAATAGAAAACTATATTTTCAATAATATTTTGACTCATCAGAATCAAAAATCCTCTGTAGATATCCAAAAATCATATCAAGTGCATTTTCCTCTTTTATAGAACAAGGTATTAGTTCTGCTGTGGATCCCATCTGAATAAAGACTTCAGAAATTAACATAGATAACTCCCTAATTAATCCTTGTTCTCTTTCATTTGTATAATCTGCCAATGCTTTAAAATCTTGGCTCCAATTTATTATCATTTCAATTTGGTCTTCATCAATTAGATCTACCTTAGAAAGAATATTTATTTGAGGTATTCTTCTAAATCTAAATTGAACAGAAGCTGCCAAGAGTAAGGTTGAAATAAAACCATTTGGTCTTAAAACAAAATTTGAATCAAAGAGAAATGAGACACTTTTTTGAACCGATCCCAAACCTAAAGAACTTGCAATTAAAGGCCCCGTCTCTCTAAATGAAAAAAGCTCTAACTGTCCCGCTGTATCAACTAATACCCAATCGGGATTATACTCTTCAATTTCATCTCTTAAATCTTTTATATAATTAATCATAAGATCTGAAGCTAAAATCATCGCTCCATTTGGTCCAAGACTGTATTTTTCCATAACATCTTTTAAAACAACATAATCCCTTATATCTATATCTGGGATGTAAGGCATTTGAAAAACACCAGGATCCAAATTGATTATAATTACAGATGTTTCTGGATTTCTATTTAATATATATTCCTTTAAGGCCCCAGTTAGAGTGGATTTTCCACTTCCTGCAGTCCCTATAAAATAATTTAGTAGAATATTCTAAACCTCAAAATAATAATTATTCAAATATATTTTATAAAATTGAATTAAAATTGATGATAGTATCAATATTTCCAATATTAAAAATCTTTTTCTAATCTAATTAAAAAGATATTATCATCAATTTTATAAAAATTATACAGATTTAATAAACCATATATAAAGAATTGAATAACATTAATGTTAGATATCCTATTGATTATTTCTATAGGTTTTATATTTATCGGGCAAATTACTAATTTTATTATTCCAAATTTTAAGATTTTTCAGATTTTCCAAACTTTCTATAGATTCTGGTAGACTAACTAATTGATTAGAACTCAAATGTAAATCTTCTAAAGATTTTAAATTTCCTATTGAATTTGGTAACATCATCAAATAATTAAAACTCATTTTTTTAATTTCCTAAGAGAAGTTAATTTTCCAATTGATTCTGGAAGTTTTTTAATGATATTTAGAGTTTAATATTAAAATTTCTAAGGACGAAAAATTTTCTATACTTTCAGATAGTTTTTTTATATTATTATGAGATAATTTCAATTTTTTCAAAGAAGAAAGTCTTTCTATACATTTTGGAAGTATTGAAAAATTATTTGAACTCAGATCCAAAATTTCTAAAGATGTAAGATTTCCTATTGATTTTGGAAGATCTAATAATTGGATATTGGAAATCTTTAATTTTTTTTTTATAGTATGAAGATCCTCAATCACTTTCAGAAAATTTTTAATTTTTAAATCATCTGATGTTGATTCTATTGTATGCTCATTATTAATGATGATTCTATCTCCGTCAAATTCAATTATATCTACATATAGTTCAGAGTTATATAATATTTTCTCAAAGTTATCTAAGATATGAATAATTTTCTCGTCTCCTTTTAGGTGTTTAGGCAAAAGTAGATATTTTATTTTCAAAAAATGACTTCTTATACTATATACTAATAATTATATTTATGTTTATTATATTTTGAATAGAAACCCTTTAACAATTTGGATCCTTTTTCAAATTAATATATTTTCGATGGTTTTGATAATAGATATTGAAATGATGAAACAAGTAATTTGATCTTATAAATAATATTAAAATTAGTTAAATACTATGCTAATAATCTTAATATTTAAAACAAAGTGAATTTTATGATTGGTAACTTACCCAAAGAGATATTAAAATCGATTTTAGAAACTATTCCGATAGAATTTTCGGTTTTAGATAAAAATGATGATGTTTTAGGATGGAATAAGCATAAGACACGAATTTTTAAAAGACCTGAAGGAGTTGTTGGGAGAAATGTTCGTAATTGTCATCCTCCTAAAAGTCTTGATAAAGTAGAACAAATATTAAAAGCCTTCAAAGAAGGTAAGCAAGAAAAAGCACGCTTTTGGATTGATTTAACAAAAGGGGATACTAAATTAAAGGTCCTTATAGAATATTATGCTCTAAGAGACGGTGATGGGAACTATCTCGGATGTTTGGAAGCATCTCAAGAAATAACAAACATCCAAGCTCTTTCAGGAGAAAAACGGTTAATAGACTAATTAATTATGTTATAACAAAAAATATTCTAAATTCTTATAATATAAATTTAAACCTATTTTAACAATTCATTCTTTTTTATTTATATAATTATTTTGATAACTTAAAAATAAAATAACCCCTATCCACATATTTACTATCCTACGTGAAATAGAGGTTCGATTCAATTTTCCATTAAAAAAAAGCTATTTTCCATTTAAAATGATACTTTCTCTATATATTATCTATTAATATTAATTTCCTTGAGAGGATACTATACTCCTTTGAATATAAGGATTAAATCCTCGTATCTCATATAAGAATAATGACATTTCTTTATTTGAAATTTGAGGAATAAATAACATTAAAAAAAGGATTAAGATTAATAAATCAGGCAATTTAGAACAAAAACAAAAAAAATATCAACACAAATTCTACTCTAATCTTTTTTTAACATATAATAAATTGATTAGTAGCTTTCTTTTTATTAATTGTTCAAAAAATTGATTTCTGCTAATTCATTCATTAGATAATGAAGTTGTTCATAAAAAATAATTCTTCGATATATTTATGATAGTGCTTAAAATTTTCTATATATTAGATTTGATCACTAAGAGCTGATATTTTTAAAATTGCTTTTCTAGCTCCATGAGAATAGATTTTTGCGTCTGAGGTATATTTTTGAACTATTCTTCAATTTAACTAGCTACTTGGTGAAATAAACGGGATTTTAATAATAAAAAATGAAAAAAAAAATATGAAATTAAAAATACCATAATTCTACGCCATTAACACCATCTTCAGCAACGAAAAAAAGAGTCCCATTTAATTCAATCATAGATTCAGGTATAGAGCTATGTTCTCCCGACCATATATCTTTCACCATGTAGGTACCAGCTTCTGATCCATCTGTTCTAAATAACTCAAAACCATTATAACCATCTGTTGCCATATAATAGAGAATTCCATTTATTTCAATGTAACTACCTGGATATGAACCATCACTTGAAGTGCGAGTATTCACCTCTTTTACCTTATAGGTTCCCTCTTCGGTCCCATTTGTTGTCCATAATTCTTGATTGTACTGTATATCTTCAGCACAAAAATAAAGACGTCCATTATATTCCACAAATCTCTGTGGTTGGGAATTTCCTATTTCAGGATTAATATCTTTTACTATAAATGTTCCTTCTTCTGTACCGTTAGTTCTCCATAATTCTGTTCCATTTATTCCATCTTTTGCGCTAAAGTAAAGAATTCCATTATATTCTATAAAGTTTTGAGGTGTAGAATCACTAGCACCCAAATATATATCCTTTATCATGTATGTTCCTGCTTCTGTGCCATTTGTCCTCCATAATTCTGTTCCCTTTATTCCATCCTTTGCGCTAAAGTAAAGAATTCCATTATATTTAATAAATTGAGAGGGATTAGAATCATTTGAACCTGTATAAATATCCTTTAATATATATGTTCCTGCTTCTGTGCCATTTGTCCTCCATAATTCTACACCATTAATTCCATCTTCAGCACTAAAGTAAAGAATCTCATTTAAAACTATAAATTCAGAAGGATTAGAATCATTTGGACCTGTATAAATATCTTTTACCATATAAGTTCCCTCTGTTGTACCATTTGTGCTCCATAATTCTTTACCATTTACACCATTATCTGCTAGAAAATAAAGAGAACCATTACATTCTATAAATAAATCAATATGTGGTGGATTTATTCCTGGATATATGTCTTTTATCAAGTAAGTTCCTGCTTCGGTACCATTTGTCTTCCACAATTCTATACCATTAGTACTATTGTATGCTTTAAAATAGAGATTTCCATTAAATTCTTTGAATAATTCAGGATAAGAACCACTTGAACCATTATTTATATCCTTTATCATATAGGTCCCTCCT
>CAZGJX010000136.1:0-9546 GCA_964525635.1 uncultured archaeon | reverse complement strand
TTATTAACATATTAGAACACTTATTTTATTAGCATTATTCAAATTCTACAGGTATATGGAATTTTTTTTTTTAAAATATATAAAATATCTATATTATCTTAAAACTATAAAGAATTAATAAGAAGATAATTATTTTTCTTTTGATCATGATAATAAATAGAAAATCTAAACCCTTAATTATAGCCCATCGAGGAGCTAGTAACATATATCCAGAAAATACATTAAAAGCATTTCAAAAAGCAATTGATTTAAATGCAGATTATATTGAATTTGATGTAAGAAGAACGAAAGATAGAGAAATAGTTATAATCCATGATAAATCAACAATTAGAACAACACATAAAGTAGGATGGATTAATAGAATGACTTTGAGAGAAATAAAAGAACTAGATACTGGAGAGGGTGAAAAAATCCCAACATTACATGAATTAATTGAAACTACAAATGGAAAAATAAATTATATGTGTGAAATTAAGTCTAAGGGTATTGCTAAACAAGTTGTAAAAATATTTAAGGATTTAAAAATAAATGATACCACAATCTTTATATCCTTTAAACATAAGGAGCTTTTAAAAATAAAAGATGAATTTCCTGATTTGAAATTAGGGGCTATTGTTCCAAAAGGGTTTGGTTGGATTACTAATTGGTCGTCAAAAAAGAAGATTATAAAATCAGCTAAAGAAAATAGATTTTATTCCATTAATCCTTTTTATAGATTGGTAAATAAAAGATTTGTTAAGCTTGCTCATAAAAATGAACTAAAAGTATTTCCATGGACTGTTAATTCAATTAAAAAAATGAAGAAATTGATTGAATTAGGTGTGGATGGTATTCTTACAAATAATATATTAAGATTTAAAGAAGTTCTTAAAAATTACTAATAAATTATAAATGGTTTTATCATGAATTATAAGTAATCAATAAAATGGGAACAACCTAATACTTCTTTTTTTTTTGAGTTTAAATCTTATTTAATTACTTTTAGATAAAGCTCGATTTTTTTTTTTTATAATCACAATTTCAGAAATTCTTTTTTTAAAGAATCCATTATAAGAAGCAAAATTTTATCCTCATGACCCTCATCTGTAATTTTGATATCTTCGCCAATATAACTCTCAAAGTCTAAATTATAGCTTGTTTGCTTAATTAAATTCTTTTTTTCCTTTGAAATATTTGCTCCTATCCAAATATATGGTTGATAGCCATCTTTAATTAAATAAATCTCATTACTAAAGAAATCCGCTCTTTTTATTTCAACTATTTTTCCCATATCATCATAAATATATATCTTTCTTTTTATATCTAGTACTTCTGTGTTATTCAAAAAGAATAAATATAATGCTTTAAAAACCTTTCTGAAACGTCTCATCCAAATCATTGAAGGATATGTAATCCTTGGTTGTCCTCCCGAAATAATAATATGAACCTCATATTCATCAATATCTGTAAAGTTAAAAATAATTGTGGTTGAAAAAACATCTCCTCTCCCTATGAATATACTATTAAAACCTCTTTCAATGACAAAAACATACATTTTCCTATTCTTACTATTTTTTTCAAATTCTGGTCTGAATGTCTCTTTAAAAGAATTAATAAGGATATTAATATCATTTACTATAATAGTCAATTTTTTGGATTCCATATTAAATAAAAGTAAAATTGATTATTTAAAGATTAAGGTGATAATATAAGATTCCTGATTTTATTCGTAAAAGATGAATATATAACTAGGTGTTGTAGTAGCGGTTATGAATTGAATCTTTACATCTGAATTTTCTTCAAGCCATTCGTTAATAATTGGTTCACCTTTTTTAATAGATCCATGGAAATTCAATATTTTACATTTCATGTGTTTCAATCTCTTTATTGTAATTTTAATATATTATATAGGTTTATTCATCTGATTATTTAAATTTACATTATATTAGTATCTAAATGAAAATCAAATATATTTAAATTAAATACTAATAGAAATTTACTTCACCTTTCTTAACCATAAACTCCCTCCTGCATCAAAACTCCCTCCTGGAATATCCTTCTCTGCTATGGCTTGGTCATCAAAGAGCAATTTTTCATTAACCGCTTGTTTATGAACATTACCCATATAGGAACAAAAATAGAGAATCTCAAAGCTATCATTGTACTGTAAAAAAGCACGGAGACCGTAAGATTCATTCCATGAACGCCCCACTTCTACCCACTCTTGGGGATATTCGAAAGGCCAGAAAACATCATGAAAATGAATCATAACACCGGGTTTTAACCTGGGCATGATCTCAAAAAAAAGGTAAAGGACTTCGCTACCAACTTTCATTTGATGAGAAGTGTCAACAAAGATCATGTCGTTTTTTCCTAGTTCAGTAAAAACCGAAATATCAACATCCTGAACAAACTCTTCAATAATTGTGCAGCTTTTTCTGTCCTCATCTGTTATTAAGGTCTTGAGTCTTTCTGGAAAAGGCTCTATAAAAGTAAACTCCGTACAGATTTCAGGAAAGACTTCTCTGGTATCAAGCATAGCTGCGGATGAAAAACCAGAACCAATTTCTACAACACGCTTTGGTTTATAATGGCGTAATAGAGAGTAGAGTACAATGGCGTCATGGCCAGTAAAAAAGTAGTTGTTAAAGCTAAAACGTGAGCCCTCACCAGATTCCTCTCGGAAAGGTATATCTTTGGTGTACAGAGTAAGCTCGGTTAAAAGAGCAAGTTGGACATCGGCGTTAAGATTCCCTCCCAGAATCTCAGTTACACCGGTTTTGTAAATCTTTGCAGCTTTTTTACGTACATCTTTCATATCAGGAATAGGAGACATCGGATGCCCAATAGGATATTTGAGTATGAAGGGAGATCTAAACTTTCTTTTCTGAAGCAACGTAAAAATCAAACAACCAATACCAATACCTAATCCAAGTAGACCGATAATTATACCTATCAATAGTTCCATCTTTAAATCCTGAGTATACTAATACTAAATTAACATTTTATATAATTGTGAAATCATGTTTAAATTTTATGTAACCATAATTCCGATATTTTGTTATGTGTTTTACTGAAAAATTTATATTAACCTTTCCAAAAATAAAATAAATTATTTAAGTATGGAGGCTAAACTGGGAAATAAGTAAAAATTAAAAAAAAAGTATATGTTTAAACTGAATTTACAAAAAATGGACTAAATTTTCTTTTTATACTTGAAGATATTACATCAATTATTATGTCTGTATTTGATCATTTACACTCAGTAAGTAAAAAAGATATTAAAAGAGTATCAAAAATTCTTGCTGATGCTTTCTCTGAGGATCCCATTTGGAGTGAACTTATTAAAGATTTAGGTAATAATTTTGATACAAGTATAATTTATCAGATTCCTATTAAATACTGCTTAAGATATGGGAAGGTGTTTGCTACTTCTGGAAATCTTGAAGGTATAATGGCATTCACTACCCAAAATAGAGCAAACATGAAAGCTTCGACTATTATTCGAAGTGGGGCAATATTATCATCTCTAAAATTGGGAATGAAATTTGGAAAGAAAATGCTACGCATTTTTGAAATCATTGAAGATGATAGAAAAAATCTCGATATTGGACCATTTTATTATATAAACATAATTGGAGTAGCACCTGAATTCCAGGGACAAGGTTTTGGAGGGAAATTACTAAGGGTTCTTATTGAAAAATCCAAGGAAGAAGGAAAATCAATTTATCTAGAAACTGAAACAGAAGAAAATGTAAAATTTTATGAAAAATTTGGATTTAAGCTATTGAAAGTAATTACCCTGCCCGAATTAAATATACCTATGTGGGAAATGGTTCGATATAATAATTAATCTGTAATCCTAATAATTTAATAAGTTAATACTATTATAAATATATTCCAAAATTTAAATTTTCAACTAAAGCTAAAAATTATATTAAAAAAAAAGAAAAAATGAGGAAAAACTAAAATGTCAAATCCAGTGAAAAAAGAAGATATATTAGAGATTTATGTTGACGGGGCTTCAAGAGGAAATCCTGGGCCTGCTGCTTGGGCTTATATCTTTGTAAATGATGGTGATATTATTGATCAGAAAAGTGAATATATAGGTAGAAATACAAATAATACAGCAGAATATTCCGCAATTATAAACGCACTAAAAAATGCTGAAGATAAGAGTAGATGGACGATAAAGGTATATTCAGACAGCCAATTAGCAATTAGACAGATCAATAAAGAATATAAAATACATAAAGAACATATTTCAAAGTTATACAATGAAGTTTATAATCTCTGTCAAAAATATACTAAAGTTGAATTTTTTCATGTAAATCGTAATAATCCATTCATTCAACAATGTGATACTCTGTGTAATAAATGTTTAGATGAAAATGGATTTTAAAATAATTAATAATAATTTAACAACCTTTTGTTGTTAGATTTTAGGTTCTAGGTTATTGAACGAAATTATCCTGCATGAAATAAATATACCAATATGGGAAATGGTTCGATATAGTAATTAACTATTTTTTATGAAAAGTTAATAAAAAATCACTTTGTATATTCCAAAATTATTTTAAAAAAAAGGAAAAAAATAGAGGTTGGTCAATTCTCTAATATTTATACTTTTCTATAGTATGCAAATTATTCTCACAATTTCTTAATTAAGATATTCTAAATGTTTTTACCATATTTACTGTATTTTTTTAATATCATTAATGTAATAACAATAATTACTCCGATTATAACTCCAGAAATAATCCCATACATAATGCGAGAAAATACTTCACCTATAAAATTTACTGGATATTTTACCTTTAGATATGATACATTTTGACCATTCTCTCTAGATCCAAAATAACCATATTCATCAATAGCTGAAATATTCCCCCTTATACTAATTGAATAATCAGATGATTCTGGTATATCAGAATTAACTGATTTAAAAAAATGAACACATAGAGATAGATTAGTAGAAATGATTGGGATAACTTTGGGAGATGGAAGTATACCTCATTATGAAACTCATGTTAGAATTACATTAAATAAATCAGAAGAGCCAGGATATGCTAATTATGTGAAAAATCTAATCTCGTCTGTATTTCATAAGGAACCTAGTATATATTTACCAAAAGATGCTAATGCAATTAAATTCACAATAACTAGTCGAGAAGTTGTACAATCTTTACTTAATAAAGGATTAAAATCAGGTGATAAGAAGAAAAATCAAGTAGATGTTCCTCAATCGATTAAAGAGAATATAAACGAACACCCAGACTGCTTAAGGGGATTAGTAGATACAGATGGTTCACTACATATTCATAAATCAAATGAAAATATTCGTATTGGTTTTAGAAGTGTTTCTATACCTCTAATACATGATTTTAAATTTATGTGTGAATCAAATGGCATTCAAGCGGGAAAAATTCGTAAGGATCCAAGAAAAGATACTCTTTATTTGCAAATTGAAAGTAAAACTGATGTTGTCAATTTTTTAAATCTAGTTAGACATAGGAAGTGGGAATATCGAGCTGAGACCTTAGGATTAGTATTAACAAGTATATCTGATAAGCGTAAAGGAAAAATAATTGAGAAAGAGTTATTTAAATTATATGGATGGAACAGAGTTTTTTATTCTAAAGAATATAAAAATGATTTAAGGCGATTATGTATGGAAAATGGATATAATGTTAGTAAAAATTCATTAATTAACCATATTAAGAAGGGTCTCTGCTATAAAGATAGCTGTACAAGTTTATCAAAAGAATTTAAAGAAAAACATAATAAAAAAGCTATGAAAATAATTAAAGATTTAGAAGAAAAATGGATTGATCCTAAATTAAAGTGTTTATGATTTATTAAAAAGATAACAAATGGTGCCAAGAGGGAGAATGCCATGAAAACACTAAGTGTGTATTTATTTTGAACTCCCGATACCTAGATCTTCAGTCTAGTGCGTTCATACCCTCGTAGGAATAATCTCTTTAATCCTACGAACCAGGCTACGCCACCTTGGCACGTTTGAAGCTTCCTAATTTATTATTTGAAGTATTATCAAATTGATAAATAAGGTAGATATAGAAATCAAGAATCTGTTATAAATTTTTTTAGTTGTTATTTTGATTGAGATATGATTGATTGAAGTTTAAATATTTGAAGAATTTAATGAGTAAGTTTTGATTTCTAAAAAATACCGACTTAAAAGAGAAGATTGAGTGAGAAATTACTGAATTTGATAAAATTTTAATAGGATTTGAAAAAATTATTCAGAAAAATAAAGAATAATAATAAAAAAAAAAATAATTTTTAATTTTAAGGATTATACACACCATCATTTATGAACCATTCATCCCAATTGCTTACTTCAGATCCTACCCACTTTCTTGGAGTAGAGCTTCTAATTAAATCAAATTCTATGTATTCCCAGAGTTCATGCATTGATATATGACCATCACTATTCATATCAGATTCATGATATAATATAACGTATTCATTTTCATCAACATCATAAATGGTACGTTCACATGTCATAAAGGACATAGCCTCTGTGAATGATTCAATCATAAATCCTTTTCCGGTAGTTTCCCACCAATCACATGGAGTATAGACAAATCTATTATTATCCAAAAAACAGGGATAATTTTCTACTATAGAACCTGAGAAACAACTGTCAAAAATGCAATGCATTACTTCACAATAGATTAAATCTAAGTTTGCATCAAGTGCTTTATAAGGTAAAAACATATCACCACATTCTAATCTATCATCATCAGTACCATGCGAAGACCAAAGTAAAAGGAAATCATCAAAATATCTAATATCATCCCTCATATCATCTATAGTATTATGCAAATCACGAAGACCTCTCAACTCTCTCACATTAGGAAGAGTGTTATATTCATCAATACGACTTGGATCTTTTGCTGCTAATATCTGAATATTTTCTTCGTTATAATCATAGTGGTCAATAAGGAAATCATAAAAATCTTTAATACTAATATAGGAAAAATCTCTACTTCCACATACGATTAAAGCAAATTTCTTAATACCAGACACTTTAACGGAATTACTTATTTCCTCACCAATTTTTACATATGTTGGTGGAGATCCCATATATCCAGGATATACTCCATATTTAACAATTTTAAATTCAGAAATACCTGACCTATCTAATTCTATATCATAACTTTTATATCCTGTCCCTGAAACTTCAACTACATATTTCCATGGACTTATTCCATTAGTTCTTTTATAAATCTTTGCAAATTGACCGACATATCTACTATCTCTTGGTAGATACCAATTTAATATAATTTCTTGGAGAGAGCTATCATCTGTTAATTCAGAATAATCAAGGAGATAAGGTGTCGCATAACAAGATCCAGTACTAATAAGAATAAAATTATTATTCTCTTCACGAATATGAAAATCTCCATTAATGATACTATTGCTAGTAATTAAAGTACGAGCACGTTTTTCTATTTTAAACAAATAAGTTCCTGGATCATTTAATATTACATCATGAATTTTATGTCCTAAGTCTTCTTTTTCAATAATCAATTCCCATGTTTTTCCAAAATCAAGACTCTTATATAATTTAGAATAATAATCTTCATAAGTAAATGGCTCATTTGAACTTTCTCCATCATCATCAATAACATCCCATGAAATTCTGAGAGAATCCCCCATAGTTCCAACTTCAAAACTTGTTCTTACATTTAAACCATTAGCATCAGCTAATATAGGATTAGCAAAATTAAACAGAAAGATGGTATTAATTAGAAATACAGCAATAATTGCTTTCGCAAATATTATTTTAGTTTTTTGTTTTGGCATTTTTTCTCATTTTATTTATTTTTTATATTATTATTGTGCCTTTTAAAGGCTTAATCTGAAAAAAAACAAAGTTCTTTATAATATTTGAGTTATAAGTCTCTAGCCATTTTGAAACTACCCCCCTCATTTATTATAAATACTGCCAAAAGTACTTTTGTTGAAAAATAATGTATTTTTGGATTTCGCATTTTTCCTCATTTTTTATCTATAATTTTCAATAATAAATTACAGATGTTATTATATAAATCCATCAGGACTAAAGTGATAAAAATATGGATTTATAAATTACATAAAATATTTGTATTGTGATATCTAAATGCATCGGGTTAAAAATTTCACAGTATTTTTAATTTTCTGTATGGTTATCAATATTTATTTTCTGTATATGAAGTCATTAGGGAAGATATTGAATATTAGATTTTAATGTATAGGAAAATAAAATTATCTAGATTTTCTGACTATTATGGTACACCACCAAAGATATATAATATTAATATATTAATAATTAATCCTATCAATCCTTTTCTTCTTTTTAACATAATTGAAACCTTTATTAATGTAATTTCTACTGATAATAATGATGGAAAAATATAGAAAATTTAAAAATCAAATACAATCTGGTCTTCTTGATTTAAATGAGGAAGAATTTGAATTATCATATGGATGTTGCTTATTTCATGATGATAATGAATTAACCGAGTTTAATGATGTTGATGATGATGATGAGCTAATTGATTAGTTTTTAATATAATTTTCCTCATACTTCAAGTTTAAAAGCCATATTCTTCTTAATTAATGAAATAAAGATAGTCTTAATTGATAATAATATATCGAAATTAATATTCCAAACTTAATTATATTAAATTTTCACCTTGGTAGGATTCAAACCTAGCCTTTCCTCTGAGATTTTGTCTAACCATCTATCATGACTTTTGATTCATTATTTTTATTTTCAAGAGTTATCATTTATGAATTGAGATAATCAAATATTATATATATAAATATATACCGCCAGAATATATTTTAATTGAAATTATCACAAATCTATAATCTAAGCATAACATTTAAATATAGTAGTATATATATTTATATTAGATACGAATGATTTATTAGAGGGGTGAAATCCAAATAATATCTCAATATCAAAAATATAAAAATCCAACTCAGGAGAAATGGAATCTTAATTTAAATATTATGTTTTCTGTAGAGGATATAGAAGCTATAGAGATAATTATTAGGAATGATTCAGAGGAAGTAAAAAGAAATGAAAAACTTGAAATTATTTTTCCATTAATAGGAATTGTTTTTCTGATTCTATTTATAATCACTATGTGCATTAAAGAGGTTAGATCAGTGGGATCATCTCTATTAATAATAGCTTTTAGTTTAAATCTTTTAGGGGTCTTTTATTATACAGGAGTAAAATAATAATTTATTAAACGATTCAAAAAATCCCTTATAATATATAAAAATAAAAATAAAAAAAAAAAAGGAAAAAACAGAGTGATAATCAAATGGAAAATAAAAATTCAGAAAGTCATAATTTAGATCAATCTGAAAATAATAGGTTCCTAAATAGTGGAAATTATATGAAGACAACAATCGAAAGTAGCTATTATAGATCAAATAGATATGACGGAAATGAAGGAACGATATTAATGTACTTTGCAGGATTAATCTTCTTGATTTTATTAATAATAAGTATTTTTATACCAAACGCTCATCTGAGTC
>CAZGJX010000135.1:0-9566 GCA_964525635.1 uncultured archaeon | reverse complement strand
GTCTGAAATTCAATCTCGATGCAATTATACTAAATTATATAATACGTTATAAATACATTTATTAGATTTGAATAATCTAAAGGAATATGAATATTTAACAATTAAATACACTTTAAACATTATTAATTTATAGTGATTTATATATCATAAAAAAAGTATTATTTAAGAACTTCTAAACCAAATCAATTATTTTTATCTTAATAATCATTATTAAAATATTCGTCATCTAAATTTGGATATAATTTATTCATATTTCCCTCTTTTAATGAATTAACTAATCCTAAATCTATCAATTTCCTCACATGATAGCCAATTACATTTTTAGATACATTAAATATTTTAGCTATTTCTGTACTCCAGATACCTGGATTTTGTTTTATCTTTTTTAAAGTTTTTAAGGTTAATTTACTCTTTTGAAGTTTTATATTAATATTAGAAAGAGGATTCTTATCATAATAAGGAAAATATGCAACGTACTTATCTATTATTTTTCTTTTAATAACATTATATTTAACCAAAATCTCAATATGCCAGGTTAAATTTCCAGAACTAATCTCTAAATTACGCTTTAATTCTCTAAAATGAACACCCGGATTTTCTAAAATCAACTCAATTATTTTTCTCCGATTCTCATTTTCAAGCACCTCCTCCATACTTAATCTATGAACTCCTGTTGAATAATTTTGGATTTTATTCTTTAATTTTGAAAAATAATCTTGTCTGGAAATAACACTTACAACAAAAACAAAAGATGCAATAGAAATAGGAATAATTATGCTGAGTGTAATAATAAGAGGAATATCTATTTCAGTCCTACCTATTTTTTCAACTCTAAATACAGTTAGATAATATGATATATGTGCTTGAAAATCACTAAAAGAACCTTGGAGATATTCATAGCCTCCTCCATCTAATTCTGTAGTTTGGAGTAATCTCAAATCATTTGGATTTGTATCATAAAATAAGCGAAAATTGCTATATTTTGTATCATTTGGAAAATTATCATTATAATTTAATGAGTTAAACAAAGCAGAAATATTGAGATTTAATGGATTGTTTAAGATTGCATTGTTAATCTCAATTTTAAATTGTTTTGAACTAAAAGATAAGTATGAAAGAGAATCATATTCATAATTTAGATCTATTAGAACATCAGATGATATATTTAATTCAAAAGTGTTAATATTATAAAATGATGTATTTGTATATTCAATATAAGGAATTATTAATTCAGATGTACTACGATTAACATTTTTTTTATCAGGAAAAGTAAATCTGACATTTAAGATTAGAGCAACTATATAAAAACATAATATTAATATTTTGATTTTATATTTTATTTTTTTAATTGATTATCATTTTTTTATTGGGATTTATTTTCCTATTTATTAATAATAAAAGTGATAATAGCTAATTTTAACTTATAAACTTTAAAATGATTTATATCTTTGTGGATCTCCTTCTTTATATTAATTCCATAAAAAAAGAGACAAACAATATATGCTTAATAAAATAATCATTATGATACAAAAGTGAAATGGATATCACATAGCATTAATTCAAGATTTTATAATTAAATATAGTTTTGATAGTTTTTTGATTGAAAGGTTATCAGCTACTCTAATGTTTCAGAATGCCTGAATATCCACTATTTCATCAACTTAGTATGATACTCATTATTGCAATAACATCCTTTAGTATTAACAATTTCTTCACCACAAGGACAATTTTTTGGGTGATTGTATTTTTCACAAATTCTATTTATGATATTGCAAGAAAAAAGTAAATTGAATTTTCTACTTTCAGCATTTGCTTCTTCAACAGTTAATCCTAAAGATTTATGCAATAGTATTTCAAGAAGCTGAGCATGTCGAATAAGTTCAATCGCAAGCTCTCTTCCTCTTTCAGATAAATATACTGGATTATAACGATCATATCTTACGTATCTCCTCTCTTCTAGCCTTTTTACACAGCTACCAATTGTGGAATGTGGAAGTTTTAGATCTTTAGCAATTTTTCCTATTTTTAGGGGCTTTTTTGCTCTATATAAATGCTCTATAACACTATATTCTATATTTAACATATTATTTTTTTTCATTTAATTCATTTTTTATTTAATTTCATTTCTATAATCTTACATTTTTGTATTTATTAATCCGAAAACTTGATTTATAATTTCATTCCTTTTAGAATCATTAGGAGGACCATTATAAAGAATTGTTTTATTCATAATTAATAATCTTGTACAAAAAGGAATTAATAGATCTAAATGATGATGAATAGCGATTATTGTTATATTTAAATTTTTATTTAATTCTTCTAATAATTCCATTAAATTCTTTGTCATTACAAAATCTAAAGAGCTGGTTGGTTCATCCAATAAGATAATTTCAGGATCAAACACAAGAGCTCTTGCAACCATCACTTTTTGTAATTCCCCTCCAGATAAATGTCCAATAGGTCTATTTTTAAATTGTCCCATATGAACAGAATGTAAAGCTTGTTCTGCTTTTTCATGATCAATAGGTTTTAGAGGTTTTAAAAATCCAACTTTGCCATAGAGTCCCATCTCTACAACTTTTATAACAGATGCTGGGAATGATTTATTTATTGTTGGATTCTGGGGGACATATCCAATTTTTGATTGATTTTTTTTTATATTATTTGAATCAAATCTTCTCACTTCTCCAGTATCTGATTTAATGAGACCTAAAATGACTTTTAATAGAGTTGTTTTACCTGATCCATTTGGACCAAAAATTCCTATATATTCTCCTTGATAAATCTCCAAGTTTATATCAAATAATGCATTAACTTTTTTATAATTTACAGATATATTTTTCAAACTTATAATTGAGTTCATTAAAAACAAAACTTAGGATATTTTAATAATAATATTTATACTATAATAATAGCTATAATTTATATATTATCATAATATAATAGAATTTTTATTGGATGCGGGATAAATTAAAAGGATTTTTACTTTAATATCCAAATACAGTTAAAAGTTAATTTATTTTTTGCTCAATTAATTAAGATTACGCACCATCGTAAACTTTAAAAATTTTATGATATTATAATTTTTACATAAATATGAGTAATCATAATTTTACATTTAATAAAAAATGATAATTGTGAAAAAAGAAACTAAATCAAAAATTATAGTTTTATTTGGTATTTTTTGGATTTTCTCTGGGATTTCTCTTTCAATAGACAATTCTAATTATTTAGATCAAAGTGATAAAATTTTACCAGACATCAAGCTATCTAACACATCATTAAATATTATCGCTACAATTTCAATAATAGAAGATGTTATTAAAACTATCGTAGGACCAATAAAAACCTTAACTACTCTCGTAGCTGGGCAAGAAGATCCACATACTTACGAACCTACCCCCTCAGAAATTACAGCTTTAAGTAATGCAGATGTTGTATTTCGAATGGGAATAACCGATTTGGAACCATGGTGGGATAATACAGCTGCAGCAATAAATTCAAGCGGGCAATGGACCCCTACTATTGTAATGGTAAAAGAAGATGATATGTTAAAATACGACCCTCTATTTTTTGGAGGAGGGGGGTATAATCCTCATATTTGGATGGATCCAAATAATATTAAAAA
Organism: uncultured archaeon; assembly: GCA_964525635.1. GTDB lineage: Archaea > Asgardarchaeota > Lokiarchaeia > Sigyniarchaeales > SOKP01 > JAFGOA01. Next base: position 5,938 of record CAZGJX010000135.1, on the reverse strand, counting down.
TTTTACATATAAAGCTAATAATACATTATGTAATTTAGATCCAAGCGAAAAAGATACGTTTTCAACTAATACTCAAGCATATTTTAATACATTAGATGAACTATTAACCGAGATTAATATTTCTCAAATGAGTTTTCAAGGTTTAAAGGTGGTAGTTTATCATCCCTCATTCTTTTATCTATTTGAACTCTTAAAAATAAATCGTCTTGCTTTAATTGAACCAGGTCCAGAAAAAGAACCTTCTGCAAAAGATATAGCTAAGGTTATAGATATTATGAACCAAAAAGAATGTAAATTAATCGTATATAATCCACAAATTGAATCCAATAGCGTTTATGAAATTGCTAGATCAACGGGATCGAAATTAGCTCTTTTAACTCCATTATTAAATATTAAAGTAAAGTGGGATGGAAAAGAAACGATTATCTCTACATATAAAGAAATGATTGAATATGACTTATGGGCTTTAGCTCATCCAAAAGATCCCCCCTCTATCAATTGGATTATTTATATTTTTATTACTATTGCTATAGCGGCAATAATAATATCTATAGTGATATATCGAAAAATTTAAAGATGAAATATAAAATTCTTTAATTGTAAATTTAAGGAAAAAAATAAATAATTAAGTGAACACATAAGCTTTAGCTATAATTTATATTATAGTATAATGATCACAATAAAAGTGATAAAATAAGGTTTTAAACAAAAAATGATTCTTAATACAACTAATTTTTTTGAAGCAATAATTAAATATGATTTTTTAAGACGTGCTTTTCTCACCTGTTTAATTGTTGGGATTGTATGTGGAATAGTTGGTGTTTATATTATTTTGAAAAAATTGATCTTCATGGGTGCAGGAATTGCCCATGCATCTTTTGCAGGAGGAGCTTTAGGAATCCTTATAAACATAAATCCTTTTGTTACTATATTACTATTTGGAGGGGGCTCTGCTTTAAGTATTGGATATATTAATGAAAAGACTTACATAGAGGATAAAAATGTTGCTGTAGGTGTAATATTTTCGCTTACTATGGCTTTAGGGATTTTGTTTATAACATTAAATCCAACATTTAATGTTGCTATAAATGCTCTTTTATTTGGAAATGTGTTAACAGTTACAACTGAGGATTTTATTTTATTATTATTATTCACAATATTAATTATAAGCATTATTTATTTTATGAAAAAAGAATTGTTTTTTACTACGTTTGATGAAGAAATGGCACGAGCCGTTGGACTTCCAGTAAGATTTTTAAATTATATCTTCCTTCTTCTCATTTCACTCGCAATTGTTATATCAATAAAAGCCATAGGAGCATTACTTGTATTTGCTATGATCATTACTCCCGCCGCCTCAGCTTATCAATGGAGTTATAAATTTAATACGATAATATATTTATCCCTAATTTTTGGTGCGATAGCATCATTTTTTGGATTATATTTATCATATTTACTTGATTTACCATCAGGGTCCATGATAACCGTAGTAGTCAGTATGATCTTTCTTGTTTCAATGATACTTTCTCCTAAACGTCGTGCTGGAAAAGCAATTGGTTTCCAACATGGAGATAAATGTGAAATATGTGTAAAGGCGGATAGTAAATCTAAATGCTCCTATTGTAATGATGAAATATGATTTAATTTTATTTACTAATTAGTCTAAAATTAAATTTTATTTTACATAATTGAAGAGGAACTTATTTATTAATATTCTCGCCAAGTGAATTTACATTTTAGACAACGAAAAAAGTGAGTACTAGGCTCATCTGCACTCCTAGTTTGCTCTTGCCATGTTTCTGCTTCTTTATGGTTGCATTTTGGGCATATCATATCAACCTTAGGCAGTACAGAAACTTTATCTTCTTCACTAACAATGATTAAATTATTTTCTAACTCTTTTTTTTTTAATTCTATTTTTCTTTCAATTTCCTCTTTATTATCGTCAAGTTCCTTAGTGTATCCACATCTACAAGCTAAAATTGTATTGCCATCCATTGTTTTTCTGCGTAAAAGAGATGAACATTCTGGACAAAATTCCACCATTTTTTTCACAATCTAATTTTCAAGTATTTCTTTCTTAAGTTCATATAATTTTTTATAATATTTGAAATTCAGCTTCTTCATATCTTGTATGATTTGGGCATCTAATACTTTTTCTCCTGTTGTTGTTATACGTAATTCCCCAATAATATTAACCAAATCATCTTTCTTAAAATTAAGATCAACTTCTTTCAGATCTATAGTAATCTCTCCTGTATCATCCTTAAGAATGATGGTATTATCATTTTTTATTTCATTAACATAACCCGTGATTTGGATTTTAATATCATCATTTTTTATATCCTTTACGATTCTTTGTTTTGCATATTGATTTTCCATATAATTCACTATTTAAAATTTTAATTTACAATATTTTAATTAAATACTATAATTCATTAAATGATTAGTTTTAATTTATAATTAAATAATAATCATAGAATAAATAAGGTTATTAAATCACTAATATTAAACTTATTAATATTGTAATTCTTATTTCCAATTATTATTTTTTTAGCAAATAATGACTCAAGGAACAGAATATGACTTTTAAGTTAAAATTAGAAAATAGTCGGATTTTAAAAGTAATTGTTGAAACTCTTGCTAGTATAATTGATGAAACAGAGTTCAGAGTAACTCCAAAGGAGTTTATTATTACAGCAATGGATCCAAGTAGAATATGTCTACTTAAACTCTCTATTAAAAAAGAAGATTTTGATGACTATAATTGTAATGAAGAAACGAAAGTTGGACTAAATTTAGACGATTTGGATAAAATTCTAAAAAGAAGTTCAACAAATGATTCAATTGAAATTAATTTTAAAGAAAGTGATAACAAAATCAAAATTATTATGCAAAGAGAAGGAACATCAAGATCAAGAACTTTTAGTTTGGCTCTTTTGGATATTGATATTGAAGAAATACCAATGGATAATTTATTAAAAATAGAATATCTTTCAAAATGGGTAATTGATCCTGAATTTTTTATAGAAGCGATTAAAGATGCAGAAATATATTCTGAAATACTTAATATGAAAGCTGAAGAAAAAAAAGGTTTAACTTTCAGCTCTTCTGGACAAATTGGTGAAATGGTCTATAGCCTTACTAATGAAGATTTAATAGAAACAAATATTAAAGATTTAAGTACAGGCGCATATAGTTTAACATTCTTAAAAGCAATATTGAAAATTGCTTCAATTACAGAAAAACTTGAAATCTCTTTAAAAACAGATCATCCTCTTAAAATGATTTTTAATTTATTAGAGGGGGGTGAGTTAAGCTATTTCCTTGCTCCTCGGGTAGAGGAAGCTGATTTTGATGATGAAGATAATGAAGAATTCTAAATTCTGTATTTTTTTTATTATTATTGTAAATACGACGAAATAATCGAAAATACGATAAAATAATGAAAAAACTCTATATAATTTTATTTTATTTAATCATCAATATTTAATATTTCTTGAATTTATTCAACATATATTCTTAATAAGTTCATAAATTTTAATATATCATAGATTTGAATTACTTTTTAACTAAATCTCGAAAAATCAATGATTTATTTGTAGATAAGGAACTTTTTTTTCATTTTTTTGTCTTATCTATCTAAACCATTGTGAAATCTAAAAGAGTCAATGTCATGGATCTTGATTTTTCCTTCGTAAAAAGAATAATTAAAATATATTTGAACTTATTAATAAAATATTATCTATTATTAAACCATAAGAGTCCTTATTTTAATTAACATTATTATATAATAAGTTAAATAAAAAAATTAACTTTAAAACCACGTCTATAACAAATAATTGAAAATTATAATGAAGTAAATTTATAATATTGAATATTAAGTGAAAAAAATGAATTATAGAACTCTTATTACTATCTATTAGTCATTTCAGAATTTTCCTTTATTATTATTACTTAAAATATATTATTATAAAGTTTATTTTCTGAATATTTTATAACTATCAATATTTAATGATTTTAGACCTAATCATTTTTAAAACATCTTTATAAATAAACGTATATATCTTATAATCAACCAAACATTCTCTATTTATCTATATTAATTTTATTTCCAAGAATTTCGTTAGATTTTATTATTATTTATAAAAAACATTTTCTTTTTTATCATAAAAAGAGGCTAAAGAGCTGAAATTAGAAAAAATGGAAAAGAATTATAAGAAAATAATTGCTTTAATGAAAGAAAGAGAAACAGAAACTCTAATTATTGAAAGGAAATATCTCCCTGAGTTTATTGATTATTCTTTAGTTATAATAAAAAATACTTTAGATGGTTTTCCTTTATTGGAACATAATTTTGAAATATTCTTAATTGAAAGAGGTATAATAATAGAATATAAACATCTCTTAATCCATTTTATTAAAAAAAGTAAAATAAGTATTCCAAAAAATTGGTTCGATTATAAGATTGAAAATATTGTAGCTATTATATTAATAAAAACAGATAAAAATATCGATTTAAATCAAATTGCTCGAAATAGTTCTGAAATAGTATATAATCCTGAAAGATTTCATGGATTAATTATGAGAGTTGAAAAATCAAGATCTACTATAATGATTTTTTCTACGGGAAAAATAATAATTACTGGTTTACGGAAACCATCCGAAGCAAAGGTGGTTATGGATAAAGTACTGAAAAATATAAAAAAAAAGGGGATAAAATTTTTAAATCCAGAAATTGAAATACAAAATATTGTAGCAAGCTGTGATTTTCATACAAAAATCGATCTAAATAAAGCATCAATTGTATTGGAATATGCTATGTATGAACCAGAAGTTTTTCAAGGATTAATATATCGTATGCAAGAACCTGAAGTTGTATTTATAATCTTTCCTTCTGGAAGAGTTGTTTGCACTGGTACAAAAGAAAAAAAACACCTTAAAGAAGGAATACTGAATCTTTATAAACAAATTAGAACTTTGGGATTATATAAAAATGATTATTATTTTTTCAAGAAAAATGATAATGATGAATTCTAAATTCTGTATTTTTTTTATTATTGTAACTTTTCAAAATAAATGCAAATTTTTCAAAATAAATGCAAAAAGCGAATAGACAATTGTAATTACGATAAAATAATTGAATTTCTTATAAGATATTAATTCTTTCTTTAATAATATCCTCCAATCTTGAATATTTAATAGTATTTTTAACTCATGTCTAAAAATCATTATAGATTTTAAAGTTTTTCACAAGATTTTTGAATAAAAAAGAGAACTTGAAAATAATATTAATATATCAAATAGAAATAATCCTTTTAATCAGAATACAAGTATAGACATTATTAATCATTCCTAGAATCAATTTAAGTAATTATAACTTAAGTAAATGGAATTATAAGAAAAATTAGGAGAATATAAAAATTAAAGGAGATATCATTAAAATGGAAATATTTTGTTTAACATCCATAATTTGTTTTGTATAGATAATATTTTCTCATTATCTCGAGTTTGGAAGTAAAATCTTCGTAACCCTTCCGACTTTCCCCGACGTTAGCATAACCTTTATCCCCCAACGATGATGGGTAGAATTGGTTAAGATTCGACTCACATATCCTTCGGTTAATTTACCCGAACGCTGATTATGTTTCTCAACGACTGTTACATGGGCTCCGATTTTAATATTCTTGCGAACAGTATTTGTCATAAATATTATTACTTATCGGTTTGGTATTATGGTTAAAGATGATAATTATTATAAATCTTATGTCTCAAAAAAGTAAGTATAGTAAACACTCAATATAACTTGATAGTCATTCCCATTTATTAATTTATTCATTCCTAACTTTTTTTCCATTTAAGTTTTGTACCAGATCATTTTTTATAGTATCAGTATCTAAGGAAGTAATTTTTTTTTGTTAATATATATTCGTTTATC
>CAZGJX010000134.1:0-9577 GCA_964525635.1 uncultured archaeon | reverse complement strand
TTTATTGTCAATTTCATTCCACTTTTGTGACATTTTTTAATTACTGATCACATATTTATGAACCTATTTTTATTATTCTATATCACTATCTTCAAATGAGGGTATTTTTAAATCTATAATATTATCTTATTTTTAAAAACTTAAAAATCCTTTCCAACAAAATGTTTCAATATCCCATTTTTAATTTTGTCGCATTAATTATGCAAATAGTTTTAATTTTAAAATGGATCTCATGCTTGTTTGATTTACTGAGAGGAATACTTTATTTCCAAACTGTTAAAGAGAATTAAGCCGATTATTTCCGTGAGATTTATTTTATAAATCAAGCAGGTTCATCAAAATGTTTAAAAAGCTTTTTGAATTAATTAACTTAAAAACCCGAGGAAGTTAATTGATTGTCTTAATGTATAAAAAAAAAAAGTCCATTACTCAAATGCAGATTACAGATTATATTTTTAAGGTAGAAAAACAGGTATTCATGATGAACATTCCGAAAGATTACAGAAGAGCGATGAAACTGATTAATAGTGTCCCACGAAAACCAAATCAAAAACGCGGGAGAAAGAAAGATATAACAAAATTATTCCATGAGATTAGTCACTTTATTAAAAAAGGAGATTTAACTCCGACTATACCTCGCTATCTTAGGGGGTTTCGAGGTGTAGTGGTCTTACCATTATCAGAACTTACTTATAATGGAATTAGTCAAGTTGAAAAAATGATGCTAAAAGTACTTCCTGGGTTCACTGGCTTTTTTGAATATCTCATCACATGTAATAATTTTTCATATTTCGATGAAATGCAGGAAAGATTAGAAGCAAGAGGAATCTCTTTTAAAAATCGATTCTTGCACGATATAATCATATTTGAACTCTCCCGCATTCACATTGGAATTGATAATTACACGGCATACATGAATGCAATCAGGTACTTTCAAGCGAATTATCTTAAAACCGTGCTTCACGACCCGGACTATTTCCCTGACGTGTCAATTGTAAGTCATGCATTAAGAGTACTTCCTTTAGAGGCGTTAAAGCAATTCTTCTTCGAATTGCTCGAAGAAACTTTTGAATTTAAGATTGTTAAAAATAGAATACTTATTTGGGACGCACAATTCGTGCATTCAAATAGTAGCGATCACTTTAACAAGGAAAAAGGCTCTTATAACGATCCAGATGCGGGATTTTGTAAACATCAAGGTAAAAGTCTTGGCGTGGGATATAAAGTTTCTACAATTTACGCTTATTGCGGCAATCGTTCCGTTCCCATTTATTGTGAGTTATTTCCGGGTAATAAAGACGAGTATAGCGTCTTTAAAGAAACCTTTAAACATTTGTTTGAACTTGGGTTTGAGAAACCACTAATAATTTTAGCTGACGCAGGTCCATATTCAATTGAAATTTTGCAATGGATCTTTGAAAAGGGGATCATCCCTCTTATAAATTCGAGAAAATCCATAAAAAACCAAAATATAATGAAATTAAATGATTATTTTTACGTTAACATGGATTTCATTCCTTCTAACTGGACAAGAGATGACTTAATCTTAATGATGAACATTAGATCAGAAATTGAGCGCCAATTCTCTCACGTTATTGTCGTGTATCACGCTAGACGAGCAAACGTGCGCGGGTTGGAAATGGTTTCAAAGCATCGATATTTAATTTTAATATTAGATCTTCTCAAAATTAACACGGCTTATAAAATTGGAAGACCAGACATGATCGGGAAAACTCGTATCTTTACAATGACAAGGGGTGTTGACTTTTTTTCCTTATTTCCTGAGATTGCAAGAGAAGAAGGTTTTCAGATCCTTTTACCGAATTATTCAAGAACTCCGACATTTTTAAAAATGGGATAATTAAGAATTTAGTCGGAATAACTTTTAAGATTTTCAAAAATAAGATAATATTATAGATTTAAAAATACCCTCAAATTAGAATATAAGAAAAAAAAAAAAATTTAATTAATATAAAAGTGATAAAACACAGAGAACAATTATAGTTATTGATAAAACAAGATGAAATATATAAAATATGCTTATATATCCTGTTATGCCGAGAGTCAAGAAAAGAACTCTTGATAATAATAATATACTAAATGAAGCTAATATAATTGTCAATGTAGCTGGAACTTTACTATCTTTTAAAACCATATTTAAAATAGCCATAACAACATAAATAACTAAAATTGCAATAGATAGAGGAATAACAACTATTAAAATAATTATAAACATTCCAATAGCTTGTCCAAGTTCTTCAACCCAATTATCCGCCTCGTTTGCAGACATAGCAGGTAAATATTCAGCAATTGCTTGAGGCGCCAAAAATATATATTGAATAATTCTTGAAATGATTAAAGCACAAATAACTATACCTGTAGAATACTTTATTGCATCATGAGTTTCCATATTTTAACCTAACCTATAAAATTAATTTTAATTATAATCAAAGATTAAGTAAAAGTTTTATATAAAGTTTTTAGATTTTTCTTAATTCTTCACATTTCAATAATTCCCCAAGAGATGATTTTTTAGATTTTTCGCAATTTTACTGTGAGGGATTGATCCATTTTTACTTTAAATTTTCAATATCTCTATATCCTAATCATCTATTATTGTATTATTTGGTTCTTTCATAGAAATCTTCTTTATCATTTTTCATAATAATTATGCATCTGATCACTTTAATTATAAATTTGTGAATAAAATATTAGAAACTTAGTAATCTTTTTATAAAGAAGTAAACATATGTTTATTATATCATGATATTTATGGACAGATACAAGTCCATATAATACTTTTATAACCATAATAACAAGGTTTATATAATAATTATGACTATTTGTTCATAATATATAAAAATTATCAATAATATATTCATGAAGTATCTTGATTATTAAAATTTTTTTTTTTTTTTTTCTTGAAAAAGAAAGAAAATTTATATATTGGAAAAGGAAATGGTTGAGAATATAAAAGAATGTTATATATGTGGAAAAAATTTAGAATATTATAATTATGTTTATAAAAATTACCATACAGGTTTAAATTATTTAAAGTTTCTTTGGCATTGTCCCAAAGTTGAGTTATTATGTTGTGATTGTTTTAAAAAAGAAAGTTTACTTAAAAAAGGAATTTTAAAAATTGAACAGGAATTTTTAGAAGTTTCTCAATAGAAAATAGATAAAAAATAAGTGAAAATATTATGATGATTGAAAAAGAAAAAACAAATAATAGAATTACAATTGCGCTTGATGATCAAACATCTAATATATTAGATGAGTTGAAAGTTAATATAAGTGGTTCTCAATCAGGATTGATTAGAAAAGCAATCAAATTCTATTATAGATTTAATAAAGTGTTTCATCAATGGGAAAATGGAATGGAAAGAAAATTAAAGACTTATATTGAACTTTTGTCCCAAGGAGAAAATATTATTTTAGATATAGATCATTATCTATCAATCCTCAAATTTATAGAAGAATCACCAGAGCAAGATAAATTCTGGAAAATAAATAAAAATATAGGAAAAGCATTAGCGAAAGAATATTATGAAAATTTGAACATTTTGACAATAAAAAATGTTATAGAACATCTTGAAACATGCAATTTATTTAAAATATTATATGAATCCACAAATAAGTTTACATTATTATTAGGATCAGATATACAAAGAAATTTTGTTAAAATATTTTTGGAGGAAATTTTGAAAGAAATGGGATTTAACGTAATTATAAATGAAGGTTTTTCAAAATTAATAATTTTACCATCAGAAAATGGAAAGGAGGCGTAAATATTAAAATGAATGTTCAAAGTATAGAAAATGAAAAAATGAAGGATATAAAAAAAATAGCAGAAAAAAAGTCATTCAAATTCGTAAAAGAATCATCTAATCGATTCAAATTGTTATTAAACTCAAATTTATATAATGATTTTATAGGAGATTTACTTGAAGAAGTATTAAATGGGATGGATTTCAAAACAATTATTAAAAAAGGTGATTCTGAACTCACAATTTTATTATTAAATGATTTTCTCTAAAAATTTTGAAGAAATTAAGTACTTCAATTAATTTTTAATAGATATTAATCATTGAATAATTTTTTTCCCTTTTCTCTAATTTTTTTCTAATAAAAAAAATATTCTAAAATTTAATCCTCTTCAAAACAGGATATCTCCTACCAATACCAAATGCACTTTCACTTATTTTAATTGATTGAACTAATTGACGACGTTTATATTCTGAGTTTAAATATAATCTCCTGACTTTATTAATTGTTTTTTTATCTATTCCTTCTTTTTCTAAGGTATTTATTTCACTTCCAATTCCATGATCAATTATTTCTTTTAGAATTAAATCTAATTTAGAATATTCGGGTAAGGAATCACTATCTTTTTGATTTTCACGTAATTCGGCTGTTGGAGCTCGTTTAATAATCCCATAAGGAATAATTTCTTTTTCTCGATTAATCCATTCACAAAGTTCATAAATTTGTATTTTTAATAGATCACCAGGAATATTTTTCCCACCACAAGTATCACCATAAAGAGTACAATATCCTACAGCAATTTCTGATTTATTTCCCGTTGAAACTAATAACCAATTGAATTTATTTGAATAATACATGAGAATTGTTGCCCGAATTCTTGCTTGTAAATTTTCATCCGCTATGTTAAAAGATAAATCTCCTAGATTATTCTTTATATCCTTTTCATAAATATCAAATATATTATCAATAGGATGTATTATGTAATTAATTCCAAGGTTATCGCATAATTCTTCAGAGAGACTTATACTCTGTTTAGATGTAAATTTTGTTGGCATCATAATTGCATTTACTATATTTGGACCTAATGCCATAGAACATATAGTTGCTGTAAATGCTGAATCAATTCCACCACTTAATCCCAATACTATACCATTAAAGATATTACTTTTTTTATAATAGTCATAAAGGTTTAATTTTAAAGCATTAATTACATTTTCTCTCCAATCATCTGTTTCTGATATTTCTTTAATAATGGGATTTTTTATTTTTAAGGGAAGTTCTATAATCTTTATATCTTCTTCAAAAGATTTAGCTCTAAATATTATTTGTCCAAATTTATTAGTAATAAAACTATTTCCATCAAAGACTATTTCATCTAATCCTCCAACCATATTTACATAAATTATAGGAATGGAAAGATCTCTTGATTTTTTCTTAATAAGATTAAACCTTTGGTTTAGTTTATTGATATGATAAGGAGATGCATTTATTACAACAAGTAAATCTGCTCCATTATCAACTAATCTATTAGCGACTTTTATTCCATAATTATCATCCCATATATCTTCACAAATTAGGATCCCTATTTTTATTTGATTGATTTCAATAGGTTTAAATTCATTATCAAACGAAAAATATCTATTCTCATCAAAAACATCATAATTTGGTAATAATCTCTTATTTTCAATATGTATAATATTATTATTTTTAATTACAACAGCAGAATTATAAAATGGCTTTATTCTATTCTTTAAATCTTTGGGTTCTGTAAATGTCCCTAAAATAATTCCTGAATTAGAATTTAATAATTTAATATTCTCTATAAATTTTTTATTTTTATTTCTTATTAGGGGATCATAAATATGATCCATTAAAGGATATCCAACTAGAGCCATTTCAGGAAATATAATTAAATCTGCATTCTGATTGGATTTAATTATATCTATTATTTTTGAACCATTATATTCAATGTCACATACAATTGGATTTATTTGAGCAATACATACCTTAATTGAATTTTGATTCATTTTTATAAGAGTATCTTTTATGTATAATAATCAATGTCTTCTTAATTATTTATGCTGTAATAATATAAAACAGATTTTTATAATATATTTGATTTTGAGATTCATAACTCTTCATAACTTGTATGAAAAAGACTATATCTTTTCCTAACATATCATAGAAATTCTCAACTATCTTTATATATTTTGCTTTATTTGTCTAATTAAATAAATGAAATATAACTGAGAGTTTAGAATATATATTATACAAAAAAGGTAAAAAAAATGGCAGAAGCAGATATTGCTTTTATCTTAATTTGCACAGGTTTAGTATTTATAATGACTCCAGCTCTCGCGTTTTTCTATGGTGGATTGTTACGGAAAAAAAATATGATCAATATGATGGCAATGTGTTTTGTTTCAATTGCAGTTGTTAGCGTCCTTTGGTTTTTTATAGGATATAGTCTTGCGTTTGCTCCAGATGTAGGAGAAGGATATATTGGGGGTATTGATTTCATTGGTTTATATAGAGAAGATTTTACAGATTGGTTGACAGCCTATCCTACCTATTCTGATGCAATTCCACATTTACTTTATATGGTCTTTCAATTGATGTTTGCAATAATCACTGTAGCAATTATAGCAAGTCCTTTTGCAGAGAGAGTAAATTTCGGTGCTTTTATAATATTTATTTCGATTTGGTTAATTTTGGTCTACTCTCCAATAGCTCATTGGGTCTGGGGAGATGGAGGGTGGTTACAATCTATAGGTGATGAAGGAGCATTAGATTTTGCAGGAGGGACAGTCGTACATATAAATGTTGGATTTGCTTCCCTTGCTGTTGCTTTAGTTATCGGTCCACGAAAAGGATATAAAAAAGAACCAATGAAACCATCAAATATTCCTTATGTTTTACTTGGAACAGGTCTCTTATGGTTAGGTTGGTTTGGATTTAATGGGGGAAGTGCTCTTGCTGCTGATAGTACTGCGGTTTTAGCAATGTTTAATACTCATTTAGCTGCTAGTGGTGCTGCATTTGTTTGGATGTTAATAGATTATTTCAGATCAGGAAAATTTAGTATGTTAGGATTAGCGACAGGTGCATTAGCTGGACTAGTTGCTATAACTCCAGCTGCTGGTTTTGTTGAGCCATATGCCGCTTTAATAATAGGTTTAATTGTATCTCCTATTTGTTACTTCGCATTATCCATTCGAAATAAATCTAGAATTGATGAATCTCTTGATGCTTGGGCGGTTCACGGATGCGGCGGAATGTGGGGTGCCTTAGCGGTAGGATTTTTAGCAAGTGTAGGGGCTACAGGTCTAATCACAGGAGATCCTGGCCAGATATGGACTCAAATAGTGGGTATTTTAGTCACTGCTGCATATTCTCTCATTGTTACATTCACAATTGCTTTAATAATACATAAAACAATTGGGTTAAGATCATCAGAGGAAGAAGAATACATTGGTCTAGATATTTCATGCCATGGAGAATTAGCTTAAATATGAAGGTGAAATAAAAAATGAAAAAAATTGAATGTTTTATCCGACCAGAAAAGTTAGAACCTGTAAAACAAGGTTTATTTGAAAAAGGAATTAAAGGAATGTCAATTTATGAAGTTAAAGGCCATGGGAGTCAGAGAGGTATCAAATTAGTAGGTAGAGCAGGAGAATATTGCGTAGAATGGATAGATAAGTTAAAAATTGAAATTGTTGTAAATAGCAGGATTGATATTAATGAAATTATAGATATTATAATAGAAAAAGCTCAAACTGGAAAACAAGGAGATGGAAAAATCTTTATTCTTCCTGTTGAAGATGCAATTAGGATTAGGACAAAAGAAAAAGGAGATAGTATTTTATAAATTTAATTTTTTTTTATTTTCTTTATTTTTTATATGTTTGTTCTATTTATATAATTAAATTTTAATGATCAATTATTTAATCATTAAATTAATTCTATTAATAATGTTATTATCTTAAAATATGGATTCTAAAGATTGGTATGAAGTAATTCATTATAATAGTTATATAATAGTAATTAGAGAAAAGTTAAGTGAGATAGATCCACGTTTTTTAACAACCTATACAAATTTATTTTTAATCCTTGGTATTAATAAAAGTTTATTGGTTGATACTGGGTGTGGACTCTTTCCATTAAGACCCATAATAGAAGAACTGATAGAGGGCAGAGAATTGTTGGTTATCAATACTCATTCACATTTTGACCATATAGGATCCAACTCTGAGTTTGAGGAGGTTTATATTCATGAAAATGAAATTAATAAAATAACTAATCCAATAGATATATCATTTCTCAAGAATTCAACTAAAGAAGTTGTTTCTCAATTTAAAGATACTAATTTTGTCATAAAACCTGCTAAAAACATAAAAATATTAAGAAATGGAGATAAATTTGATTTAGGTGAAATTCAAATAGAAATAATCCATTGCCCCGGCCATTCAAAAGGTTCAATTTCTTTATGCTCAAATAGAGGAGAACTGTTTACTGGAGATAATGCTCATTATGGTACAATATTTTTACCATCAGAAAAACTATTATTAACATTTACCAAAATGGTTAAGAATTTAATTAAATTATGTGAAAGAAAAAAAATTAAATTGCTATATCCTTCTCATGAAAATTATGTTGTTAATAAGAATCTTTTGACTGAACTTATTGATTCTCTAACACTGATTAAAACTTTATGGAATTTTAAAAAACATGATGAATTTAATAATGCTTGGAGAATTGATTTTGAAAAATTTAAATTCATGATTAATATTAGTTAGTATAATTATATTGTAATCTATTATATCTTTACATTAAATTAGCACTTTAAATATACAATATTTTACTTTTCCATATTTATTAATTTTTTAAACTCAGTATCGTTTTTAACAACATTAAGAATAATATGAGTATTTGTTCGAACAACATAATTATAAGAATTAATTAATTTAATTAATTCACTAAGCTCGAATCTCGTCTTAAATCGTGCTATAATAACTGCATCATATGTGCCTGTTATATCATAAACTCCAAAAATATTAGGATTTTTAGCAATATCTCTCTCAACTTCCAACATTTTTCCTTTTGAAATAGTTAATTCAATCAAGGCTATTATATCATATCCCAATTTTTCATAATTAATTTTTATTGTATATCCTTCAATGATACCTTTCTCTTCTAATTCCTTAATATGTTTTGATATCGTAACAGGTGATTTTTCTAATTTTTCAGCTATTTTTCTATGTGAAATTGAACCATTTTTACTTAAAATTTTTAAAATTTCTTTATCTAAATCATCCATTATTACATATTTTAACTCATCCATGGTAATAACTCATTTAATAATTCCTATTATTTATGCATATGATCATCATGATTCATAATTAATAATAAAATGTTCATAAATATATTACTTATTTAATATTATAATGATCGTATGATTGTGAATATACTGTTTTAATAAATAAATAATTTATTATATATATATTTAGTGATCATAATGATAATATTTATAAATAATACATAATTAATTGATCAATTGATTATCAATACGTAATATACAGTGTGCTAATAAAAAAAATACAGTATAATCTCTTTTTCTTTAAAAATAAACACGAATTATAATCAATACTATAAATATAATTAAAATTTAAATAATAATTATAAAATAAGTATTGATGTAATTATGCGTGTAGTTAAAAGACAAAACCAGAGTGTGTTTACTCTACCTTTATTTATCTGCGGAATTATTTCTCTTATCTATTACTTTTGGGATATCTTTCCCGGTATA
>CAZGJX010000133.1:0-9694 GCA_964525635.1 uncultured archaeon | reverse complement strand
ATCATTTGAAAAGGTAATAAAATGTTTTCTTAACTTAATGACATTGCTGTTTAGGGATGTTATGAATAATATTAATTGTTAATTCTTCTTGGTATATCCTCTTTTAATTATAAATTTTAAAATGATGTAATATGAATAATATTATAGAATAACAATTGAAAAAAGATGATTATGAATTTAAAAGGAAAAACTATAATAATAACAGGAGCAAATCGAGGGCTTGGAAAGGCTATGACTCATAAATTAGCTAAGTCTGGTGCTTTTGTTTATATGGTATGTAGAGATCCTGAAACGGGTTCAGATGTAGAACAAAAATTTAGAGACGAAGGATTAAATATATCGCTTAAGATAGCTGATCTTGAAAATATTCAAGATATAGATAATTTATTTAATGAAATAAAGGAAGAAAAAGATTATGTAGATATACTTATTAATAACGCAGGAGTTAATTTAGAAGATCCAGATACAAGAATTGAAAATCTTGATCTAAATATATTAGAAAGAACCATGAATATTAATTTTCGAGGAGTTATATATACATGTCAAAAATTTTTACCTTTATTAAAAAAGTCTCCTGAAGCACGTATCATTAACTTCTCCTCTGGATTGGGACAACTAACTGTTCCTCGTATGGGATATTATCCCGGGTATAGTATATCTAAAACAGCTGTAAATGCTATAACGAAAAATTTAGCAAATGAACTTATAGATACAAATATTATGGTATTTTCAGTCGATCCAGGATGGGTAAAAACAAGATTAGGAGGTCCTGAAGCTCCTTTGGAAATTGAAGAAGGTATAGATACAGCTATCTATTTAGCAACTGAATCTGTCGAAAAATTACAGACAGGAGAATTTTACAAGGAACGTCAGGTTTTAGGATGGTAAAAAATAATTAATGAATTAGAATTTAATTTTCCCAAAATTTTTCTAATGCATTAATTATTATATAATTCTTTTGAAATAACTTTAATTTCTTACCCCAAACCATCTTTAATTTAAATGATCATTTTTTTTCTATCTAACAAATCTATAGGTATATTTTTAATTACATTAAAAAATTAATATAATTATATTTATGAACATTGGAATCAAAAAGGTGTTTTAAAGATAGATTCAAATTTGGAAATGAATAAATTAAAGTACGTAAAGAATATGTGGTTAGGTAACTGCTTTGCTTGTTCTTCAACAAATACACGGGGATTAAAAATGAAATTCTTTTATGATGAAGGTGGAATATCATCATATATTAATTTACATGAGGATTATTGTGGATTTGAGGGAATTACCCATGGAGGAATTATTGTAACTTTATTAGATGAGATTGGAGCATGGACTATTTTTGCTTCCTTAAAAAAAATAGCTGTCACTCAGGAATCACAAATAAAATTTCTAAAACCTGTATTTACAAATCAATTATTAAAAGTAGAAGGTAGAATAATAACACATAATAATAATTTAATAACTACTCTTTCAATTATAAAAAATGAAAAAGGTATAATATTGTCTGAAAGTGAAAATAAATGGCTTATCGTTTCAGCTGAGACCTTGTCAAAAATATCTAATATAGATTTAGAACAAGTTACTGAAATGATAAATAAAGCACTAGAAACACTATAGCGATTTTAGAAATCAATGGGTAAAATTTTCCAAAATTTACATCCTGAACACTGTAAAATTTGCTTTCTTTGCCCATCATTATCTATTATTATTGTTTTAATCATACTATCATGACATTTTTCACATATTCCTGCTACTTTTTTAGTTATTAAGCACTCCTTTTCCACTCTTCTGAGTTTTTTAAGTTGTTCTGTTCTTCTCTGAGCGCTAGTAAGATCACTATAGAGTTCCACATAGCTAACTTCAACATTTCCTTTAAACCTTTTAGTATAAATATCTTGTTTTTTAATGTGTTCTTCTAAACGATTGATAGGATCTTTTGTTATATCTGTGTAATATATAAAATCATTGCTTTTATCTTGTAGTGCTTTTCTATTTTTATAACACTTTAGCATATAGACACATGAATTATAATGTTCAGAAAATTTGGAATCAATTGAAATATTAGCTATTTTTTTCATATTTTTAATCAAATAATCTCTCTCCAAAAATGAATGTAATATACGCATAACATCTTTGAAAATATAACAATCTAGATAATATGTTTATCTTATCTAAATATAGAAAGAAAACCATTTCTTCATTTAGAGAGAGGTAATTTACTTGAGTACTTCCATATCTTTATTTTCAATCAATTCTTTTATTTCTTTTCTGAATTTTTCAACCAATTTAATTTTTCTTTCCTGAGTTAAAACTTCATTCATATAAAAGACTTCCATGAATCGATCCTTAACTTTTATTAGAATATTTAAAACGTTTTCAATAAAAGTAATTTTATCAGATTTAACAACAACAAAAAAATCTTTTACTTTATCTTCAATAAAGAAAAAATATTTCCCATTTATTTCTGTTTTAGTTAATTTATTCTCTTTTAGATTTTCATTTATTTCTCTAATACCAAATAAAAAATGTGAAATAACTGCATAACTTGGTTCATTTATTTCGTTTAATTCATTTAGATAGATTAATAATGGTGTTCCCGTATAATCTACTAAATATATCCAATGAATTTCATTCATACTTATTCTTCTTTTATTTTAATATCTTTCTCAATAGGTCTAAGGATTCTATTTTTAATTAATTTCGTTATTATTTTAGCAGTTTTCAAATCAAAATTCTGATTTTCCATCAAAAAAGATGAGAAAAAATAACTGATTTTATTTTTTTTCTTGATTTGCTTTATTTGATTAATTATATCTTCTTGATCTTTTTTATATTCCATACCTTCAGTTTCATAAATATCAAGAGGGAGTATAAAAGTTATATTAAGATGTTTATCAATTATTTTCTCGATATCCTTAAATTTTCTTCGATCTCCCATGAAATTTTTAAGTTCTTTTTTATAATTACTTTCAATTTCATATGAGAATGACGTTACTAAATCAAAGAAGTCATCTGAAGGCTCTTCATTAAATATGAGAGTAGTTCTTATGTCTCTATAATCCGCCATAATAATTTTTATTTTCTGATATTCTAATTTAGCGATTTGAGACTTTTGATAACTACCTGCTAATTCTACACCAAAAATTTTAAATGCATTTAAATAACCGGATATTAGCGTCGGATCAATTTTTTTACCTGTAAATGATCTTTCATAGATATTTAATCCTGTTTTTCTTTCTGATAACAACAAATAATTTAATTTTAAAATATCGAGGTATTGATTTGTTATTTTTTCGATTTTATTTTTATGAATTGATCTATATTTCATAGCTCCAAAAACTGAAGCGATACCAATAATTATATTAGCAGAAATAATTAATATGAAATAAAATGTTGGCATTCCAGGGAATATTTCTTCCATTTCTATTATTATATTTATATCTTTTATTTCAGTCGTGAAATCTGCTTTTTGGATAATAAATTTAGCTAATATTATGTTCGGAGCAAAAAATGCTTCATATTGAGATGTTTCAAGAGTTATTGAATAAATACCTCCGTTTAACTCTGTTAAAGTATAATTTTTTGAATCTAACATTAGTATTACTGTAGCATTTAATAATTCAATATTTCCTCTAGACTTATCAATTACGCTAATTTCAAAATCAATAGGTTTTCCATGTGCAACATTAATTTGATTTTCCTTTATTTTTGGGGAATTAAATTCAAAATCTAAATATCTTAACATAATTTCAATTTTAATAGAAGCTGTTCGAATTAGATAATTATCTTTTTTTATAATAAGATCAATATCATATTCTCCATCCTCTTTCAATCCAGTATTAAAATCTAATGTATAAGTTTTGTTTTCATTATGAATTAATCTACCTGTTCCTTGGTAACCTAAGTTTCTACTTCCATTTTCATATAATTTATACCATGTATAAAAATCTAAATTTATTTCTCCAATCAATTGACCCGTTTTAACATCCATATAAGAGAATAAAAAATATTCCTTATCCTCAATCCATATTTTTTTGTTTATACTAAGTGAAGAATATGGTGCATCATAACCATTTAAAGATGTCATCCTTTCTTTTATGCTTAGTAATATGGTTAAGGTTGAAGTGGTATAATTTTCTAATTTTGCTATTAATTTTATTTGTTGAGTCCCTATACTTAATGCATCCGAAGTATCAAGAGTAAATGTATAATACCCATTATTTATGGAATCTAACTGAATAATTTCAGGAGGAAGACTAAGCCATTCAAAGGACAATAATGCATTTTTTAAGGGTTGATTGGTTCTATAATCAAAATATTTAATGGTAATATTTATCAATTCATCAAATTCGGCTTCAAATTCATTTGACGGTTTTTCTATAAGAGTATTATAATCATGGGAACTCATATCTGTTGGTAAAGCTATTATTTTAAGATTATCATAGATTTCATTTGGAGGAGGATATCCCTGCATATTTCCTGTAATTTTTACAATATATGATTGTTCATCATACCCTGCTGATAATACACTTGAATTTATTACTAATGTGTAATTTCCATTTCCCAAAGCCTTTAAATTCTTCATAAATATTATTTTTGAGCCACTCTGTAAAGTTATAGTTATTGTACATGTCGATCCTTGAGAGGGTACAGGATCCCAATTATCCCCATAGTCGTTGGTATATTGAAAAACTAAAGAAAAAGTTAAGTTTTCACCCCATTGTACTTCCTGAATACCGAAAAAATTATAAAAAGCAGTATCATAATATGTCATATTTACTTCTGTTTCAAAAATAACATTGAATTCAATTGTCATACTCATGTTAAATTGAAGTTCATATGAAGTAATTTCACCTGTTGGTATCCATCGACCATCATCAGGATCTATATTGGTTATATTAAATTCTATATTAACATAATCAAGAACATCTATTCTAAATGTATAATTCCTGTTCTTAAAGAACCAGAATGGTATCTCAAAACCATTCATTTCTCCAAAGGTATACCCATCCCTGGTTGCGATTGATGTTAAATTAACTAAAGGTTGTCCTAGCTCATCTTCGACTTTAATCAAAGCATCAAGTGGTTGCCCTAAAGGAAATAACTTATTTATATTGATTACACGAATATTGAGTCTTGATAATTCTGTTTCATTATAGACATGACAAGTTTCATTTAAATTAAGTGTAATAACACCATTACATGTACTAGAGTTTCCTCCATGAACAATAATATTAAGTCCATATACTTCAAATTTTTCTGTTTTCAATTTATCATTATCTATTGAAAGAATATCAAGGGAAATAAAGTCACTATCTTCCCCATAACCATACCCATCCTCGAAATAAATCAGATTTTCATCTCCAATTCCCGTAGAATTATCTTGATCTATATAATAAATAGATACATTTACTATTTGATCATTCATACCAGACAAACTGACATCAGCTTTAATGATTTTTCTATTATTAAAATTTGTTGAACTATTTGTATAGATACGTTCATTGACCAAATATCGAGATTCACCAGAAGGAGCTAGGTTTTTGGTTATAACATTAAGTGTGTGTGTTTGAACTTTTATACTTTCATAATCACTTCTATAGATATAATTACTTTGATTTAGTAAAAATGGATTATTATCATAATCCTTATTATCATAATAAAGCTCATAATAATAGGATGGTGCATTTAACCAACGGAATGATGCTTGCCCTTCTGAATTAAGATTTATCGTTTGTATCGTTACCCCTATTTTACTCTCTCTGATGTTTAAATATCCATAATCAAAAGGAATTCCATCAGAATCAGTAAATTCGAAATCAATTGTCCATAAATCTAATTGAATTTCAACGATATAAATAGTTCCATCAAAATTATGTAGTATACCTAATTCTGCGCTATTATACACTTCAGCTTCCTGAGCTCCTATTGAATAATTAACAGTAATATTATATTCTCCATTTAACAATTGTTCAAATGCTATAGAACCGTGATCAGGTGAAGTAATTCCATTAGTTATCTCAACTTCATCTTGGAATATAAAGACTTCTGCATTTGGGACAAATATCCCATCAATATCTCGAGCAATTATAGTTATCTCTGATGTTCTTTCTTGTACTTCATTTATATATGGAGTTAATATATAATTAAATCTTAAATCATCTATTTGGATAAAAGCATTCTTTACATCAGATTCTTCACCCCAAGCACCTATCTCAAAAAATAATATATCTCCCATATAATTTGTTAAATTGAGTTCTATATATCCTGTTAGTTCTCCATCACCATCAGTACTTCTTATTATTTTATCAGTATGAACCCATGTTACCCCATCATGAAGCTGTATTAAATCTTTATCATTATTCCAATTTACTCCAGTTTGTCTAGAATAACCATCATAGACTTCAGCATAGTTTTCATAATGAGATTGATCAATATTATCATCTGAATGACTGTCTGGATCAGAATTATAATCTGAAGCATTTAAAACTCTTATAAAATATCCATCCACTTCAATATGATCAATTCCCGGATTTAAATTTATTCTTTGAAAACGATAGGTTCTAATATTTCTAAAGATTTTTAAAGAAATTTGTCCTCCATTAATAATAGGAACTTTAAAAGGATAAGAAAATAATGTTCCTGCATAATCATGAACATTATTACCTGCTGGTGAACTTGCATCAACACCCCATTTATAAGCATAATTACCATTTCCAATTCTATGATCTCCATCTTCATCATCAGTTAATCGATTAGAAAAACCATTATAACTGGTTGATGAATAATTATAGGCATCAGGATAAGTATGTAAACGATCTACGACATTATTAACTGGTTCATGAGAAAAAGTCCAACCATAAGGATTATATTTTTTTTCTGTACTAATATCTAATTCAAAATCACCATTTTTAATCCAACCAAAGCTATCGATGGGATCAATAGCTTCATTATTAAGAGTACCATCATTTCCAAAATATAAATAAGTATCTGTTTCAGTAATACCTGCTAAAATATCTGTGTCAAACCAAACAGTTGCCATACCTACACTTGGAAAATCTTTTTGTACATAATATTTTCTTGGTGTTCCATTTTCTACGATCCTAATATCATCCAAATCCTCTTGAATCTTTCCTTCTTGGTGTAAATCAGCATAATTAAAAGAAACATTAACAGCATAATTTTGTATATCAAATGGATATGGATTAGTTATATTAATTAAAATTCGATATTGGAATGAATGATCCCACCATTCAGCCTCACCAAAAAAATTTGTTTTGGGTTTTAAAGGGTTTTGTTCATAATCATCATTCTTGATATTATCATTTATAATCTGGGAATTTCTAAACAAATCATTGGATAATATAATAAAAATATTAGAAACAAAAATCAAAGAAAAAAGAATAGAAATTCTAATTATATTTCTTGGTCTTTTAGTTATTCCCATAGTTTTCACAATTTTTTTTTCTATTATTCCTGAATAGTAGATAGATATTTCATTATTTCATCTAGTAATACTTTAAAGACTTTATCTACATTTTTTCCTGTTTTTGATGAACAATCCATAGAATTAATAAATAGACCCGAATCTAAAACAAATTTAAAATATTCACTAGAATCTTTCCTATTTTGTTCAATATCGTTTTTCCCCCCAACTAGTAAAATTGGTGCGTCTTTGATCTTATCTTTCAAACCGCTTTTGAATACAGATATCCATTCTTTAAAATTTTTTAAAGAATTCATATTTGAAATATCATACATATAAATAGCACCAATTGAACCAGAACAATAAGAAGGTAATAAGAACCGAAATTTTTCCTCGCCTCCAAAGTCCCATATCTGAAGTAGGATGTTTTTATCTTCACTTTTGAGATATTTTACATGGATGGCGGCTCCAAGAGTTGGTTTTGTATCCATTTGGAATGCATTTGTAATAAATCTAGTGATTAATGAAGTTTTTCCAACGGTTTTTTCTCCAAATATTGATATTTTAAAAGTTAAATCTATGTCAGAATTCATCTTTTTATTACCTTCTATTTATTTTTTTTAATCTGAAAATTTATATATTTTTAATCAAAGATTTTTTATAAATTTTAAATTATTATATTTTTTTTATTATTTCATCTAAGATAGTTTCAAAAACTGTATCTACATTTTCTCTTGTTTTAGCAGAACATTCTATACTATTGAAAAAAATGTCCATATCCATTATTTCTTTGATATCTTCTTGAATATTATCTCTTTGATTTATGAGATCTCTTTTTCCACCTACAAGTAATATAGGAACATCTTCAGGATTTGTTTTTAATCCACTTCTGAATACAGAAATCCATTCTTTAAAATTAGCTAATGTTTCTCTTTTTGTAATATCATACATATAAATAGCACCAAAAGTTCCATAGGCATAAGCGGGTAATAAGAATCGAAATTTCTCCTCACCACCAAAATCCCAGATTTGAAGCAAAATAACTTTATTTGAAGTGTCAAGATATTTTATATGGATTGCAGCACCAAGTGTAGGTTTTGAATCTATACTAAACGTATTTGTAATAAATCTAGTAATTAATGAAGTTTTTCCTACAGCTCTTTCACCAAAAACTGCAATCTTGAATGTATAATCAATCTGTGATTTCATATATTATTCAACTTTTATTAAATTAATCAAACTATTCTTTGCTTAAATATTATAATCTTATCCTTAAGTCTAATATTGTTTTAAAATATAGTTTTAAGGATTGATGATTAGATATTTAGGGATTTTTATTTGCACTTTTAAAAATTTTTTTGATGACTAACATATTTCTTTTTTTTTCTTCTAATTTATATATTAATTTTGATCAATTTAAATCATTAATTTTTATTTTTCTTTAAGATTTTAACAAATTTTCAAAGAAAAAATAATTCTTACACTAAATTATACAAACTCTATTGATTATCTCATTTAATAAAACTTCAAATATTCTATCAATATTTTTCCCTGTCTTGGCAGAACATTCTAATACATCAAAAAAAAGACCTGATTTTAAAACTCCTTCAATATCTTCTCGGAATACAGTTCTATTGTGTTCTAAATCTAATTTTCCACCCACAAGTAATATAGGGACATCTAATTGTTGTTCTCTTAATCCTGCTTTAAAGACAGAAATCCAATCTCTATATTTTTCTAATGATTCACGTTGAGTTAGATCATACATGAAAATAGCTCCAAATGAACCATAAGCATAAGAAGGCAATAAAAACTGGAACTTTTCCTCTCCACCAAAGTCCCAAATCTGAAGTAAAATTGTTTTATCTTGAATTTTAAGATATTTTACATGGATGGCCGCACCAAGAGTGGATTTAGAATTTATATCAAAAATATCAGAAATATATCTTTGTATCAATGAAGTTTTTCCGACTCTTTTTACACCAAAAATAGACAACTTATATGTTAAATCAATACTTGATCTAATGATATTCTCACCTTTAAATAAGTCTAATAATTTGTTCTAAAGATATTATTAACTGAAGTTCTTTTTTAACTCCAAAATATTACTTCAGAAAATAGAAATACCTTATCCCTATTTTATGATATTCAAATTATTAATAAATAAGAATGATATATATTTTTTTTCTTCAAAAATAATAAAAATATGGAATTAATATTATTATCCTTTTAATCTTCAGTTTCTTGATTTATTTGATTAATATT
>CAZGJX010000132.1:0-9851 GCA_964525635.1 uncultured archaeon | reverse complement strand
AATCTGTCTTTAATTTATCAAGACTAATTTGCAGTTCTTCCCGAGCTTTATCAACATCATCTGGAAAATATTTAGTAGTTATAAATACCTCAGATCTATCTACTGATGAGTTTTTTATTGCATTTCCTATAAATTCTTCATTTCCATATACTATCGCTGTATCAATATGTCGATAGCCCTCATCTATAGCTACTCTAACGGATTTCTCACAAATATTTTTTTCTGTTATTTCAAAAACACCAAATCCTATTTGAGGAATTAAATTTCCATCATTTAGGGTTAATGTTGTATTTGGATTTAGATCACTCATAATCATTATCTATTCGTTTTTATTCCTTTCTGATAACATATTTTTTATTATAAAATATATTACTTTTTATTTTTTTGTATTACATTATAAAAACAAAAAAAAAGGGGTGGGTATAGAATTCAGTGATGGAAGAATATATTCTTTTATTAAATTATAATTTCAGGTGAAATTTATCAAAAAAAAATCAATTTATGCATTTTATCACTAACATTTGTACCCTCCCAAAAAAAGTAGAATAAAATTTTTGTATTTTTTTTGGAAAATTTAGCATTTATTTTGGAAATTCACATCTCGTGTGAGTTTCCAAAAATAAACCAAAATCCTTTATAAATAACTTTGAAGATTAGCTACTAATTTTTCAAAATAATCCAAAAAATTTCATAAATAAACCAAAATCCTTTATAAAGAAAGATTTTAAAAATTCAAATTTATTTTTCATAAATAATGCAAAACTTTTAAAAATAATTTACACATATACAAAGAAGATTATTAAAATCTCATTTTCTATTGTTAATCATGTTGCAGAGTATGTGATCTTATGAATATAGATGATATAATTAAAAAAGATGAAAAAATCCTTTGGATAGATGAAAAAAAAATTAATTATAATAAAAAGAAAAAAGAAAGTATAGAACATTTTGTAAGATTATTCCCTAGTTCATTTATAGGATCTTTTTTAATAATAATTCTGATGTATTTTTCTGGTCTTACTTCTATTTTGTGGTTAGTAGTATTCTTTGTGGTATTCTTTGTGGTATTCTTTGTTCTAGAGAATATAATGTTTTTTAATAATGATAGTCTTACTTTTTTATCATTGCTAAAATACTACAAATACTATTCCAAAGAAATCTTAGAAAATTATACATATCAAAAAATATTGACTAACAAACGATTTATAGAAAGAAATCCTAAATTTTTAATTAAATTAAAGAAATATCAAAAACCTGATAATGAAATTATTGATGATTATATAATTCTTTCTCTCTCCAATTCTCAAAATTTACATTTTAAAACTGTGTTTCTTGGATTTAAATTATTTTTTTTCCAAAAAGATAAAGATAATCCTCAAAATATATATTGCGGACATTGCTTAAAAAAATTAAATGATGAGAATTTGGGGGATATTCTACCTATTTTATATAAACTTGGAAATAAATTCAACTTTACTATCACTTTTGAGCAATTCAATAGTATTATGTATATGGGTATATTGTTATTATTTTCAATATTATACTCTGGTACGATTTCCATCTTAGTTACCTTTCGTTAGATAGAATATTGTTATTTATAACACATCAAAATTTTTTCCCAAGACTTGTGAGTTCCCATAAATAATCCAAAAACCTTTATAAAGACAATTTTTAAATTTTTTTTTTTTAGTTTTCATAAATAATACATGAAAAATCTGTTATAGCTAAGATGAACATGAAGATATCTTCAAAGATATTTAATTTTTCTCTAACGCTATTTATTTCATTGCTTAGAGGGGATTAATTCTTTAATTATCAATTATTACATAATTCACTGAATTGCTTTTGATGTCATTTGTTTAAATTTTTCGAAATTAAAAAAAATGGAGAGTTCAATTAAAATGTTCTGGTTCAAAAAAAAAGTTCGGAAAGTTCAACTAAAATGTTCTCGTATTAACAATTGTGGTTTTGAAAAATGAAATGACAAAATAGCTCCTAAAAACAATATATTTTTAAATAAAAATAAACAATGGTTTGATATTCTTTATAAAGGAATGGTTTGACATCAAAGCAGAAAATCTGCTATAATAAAAAAAATGATTTGATAAATATAAAAAATCTGATTGAAAAAAAGAAATTAATTCAATTCGGAGGTCCGGGGGGAGTGCAATTGGAGCATTATTGGCAAAGCAAGACTTTAATTTATTGCTTATCGATAAGAATTCCCGAGCTGGAGGTCGAATGATGACATTCTATAAAGATGGTTTTCATTATGAACTGTTTCCTATTAATGGTGTTCCATAGAAGAATTCTCATTTCGAGAAAATATTGAAAGAAATCGGAAAGGAAAATGAAGTGGAGATTATTATTCCGAATCCGATTGGTTTGATTATGTATGAAGATGAGAAAGGAAAAATAAGAAAATTGGAAAGGGGAACTAGTTTTTTAAAAATGTTAAAAGCTTTAAATGTAAAATTATGGAATTTAAAAGAAATTTTTCAAACAATAAAGTTTTTGAGGAAATTAATGAAAATATCATCAAAAGAAATTGAAAATTTATATGATGTCTCAAGTATGGATTATGTAAATTAATTTTCTTTACCTAAAGGAGTTTATACATATATTCTTGCTAGTTTTGGTGAAGGTGCTTTTGAAATTACATCTGATAAAAGTAGTGCTGCTGAAATGATAAAGGTTTATCAAAGCGCTGTAAAAAATGGAGGAGGAAGATATTATAAAAATGGAATAGGATAAGTATTTGAAATCTTTGCAAAAACCGTTCAAGAAGTCGATGGAAAAGTTCTTTTTAATACACATGTGGAAAGAATAAATGTTAATAATGGGAAAGTTACTGGAATAACTACAAAAGATGGAAAAAAATATAAAACTCTAATTGTGATAAGTAATGCTGGATTGAGGCAAATTATATTGAAATTAGTAAGTAAAGAATATTACACAAAAGATTATATTGATTGGGTTTTAAATTTGGAACATAATTTAGCATGTGTAGGATTTAGATGGATATTAAACAATCCGGTATTGACATATCCGACAATTGTTCTCTATCTTGAAGGTTGCGTAACTAAATTTTCAGAATTCGTAGAAATGACTGAAGGAAAAAAAACCAGATAAATCATATATCTATTTAGGAACAACTTCAATTTATCCCGGGCTTACTCCCAAAGGAAAACAACTCGCGTATGCATGTATGTCATGTCTTCCAGATCCAGAGATAGATATAACACCTTACCTCGAATATGTTGAAGGAAAGGTAAGAAAAATATGTCCAGATTTATCTAAACACATAGAGAGAACTGAAACCTTTGGAGTAAAAATGTTCCATCTGTCGGTACAGATATTATCTTACCACATCAGGGTGGAGAATCATATGGATTAGCATTAAGTGTAGGTCAAACTGGAGATAAACAATCAAAAGGAGGTTCTCCAATTGATGGACTATTTCATGTTGGTTGTGATGTAGGAGGTTCTAGTTTGGGGACTCATCAAGCTCTTGATTCTGCGTTAAATGTATTAACTTTAGTACTAATTATATGATTAAAAAGGATTACAGAGGGGATAATTTTTATTAATTATTTTATGAAGCAAAAGTTAAAATATAAAATAGATCATTTATTTCTATCAATTGAAGATCTAAAATCATATAGAACTAAGATCGTAAAAAAAAAAAAATCTACTTAGAGCAATTAAAAAATGAAAATGAGTAAATTATTTGCATATATTGTTATTTTATCTTTATTATTTCCATTCTTCTCATCATTTATCGATCTAGATCACAACTCTCAAAAAAAACAATTTAAGGAAATCTCTAAAGCTGTAACCAACTCAAAAACATGGACTATTCTCATATATATGGATGGAGACAATAATTTAGAAATGGAAGCAATATATGATTTTTTAGAGTTGGCATGTTATGGATCAGATAAGAATATTAATATTCTGGTTCAAATGGATAGGGTTGCAGGAAATTCTCCTGGTTATGGAGATTGGACCACGACTAAACGCTTTTATATTTCTCAAGGAATGACCCCTGATGCTCATAATGCTTTACTTGATTTAGGAGAGTTAAATATGGGAGATCCACAAACATTAACTGATTTTATTTTATGGAGTGTAAATTTATATCCGGCTGATCATTATGCAATGGTTTTATGGGATCATGGGAATGGTTGGCAATCATTTTGTACTGATGATTCTGATAATGATGCATTGAATTTATCAGAATTAGACATAGCACTTTCAAATGCAGGACATTTTTTCGATCTAATCGGATTTGATGCTTGTTTAATGGGAATGGCAGAAGTACATTTATGTCTTCAAAATTGGGCCTCAATCTGTGTAAGTTCGGAAAATTTAGAACCTGTTGATGGATGGCCTTATGATACCATTATCTGTGATTTAAAGAGCAATCCAGAAATTTCTCCAGCTGAGCTTGGAGATTTAATTGTAAATCGGTATTACGAATTTTACAATGTATATGGAGATCAAGATGAAACACTTTCCTCAATCAATCTTACAAACTACCAGCAGTTAATTTTAGAAATCGATGAATTCTCAGAGGTATTAATTCAAGAGTTTGGTAATATTGAAAATGAAATTCATATTTCTAGGTTACAATGTGATGATTCATTTACATATGGAGAATATGTTGATCTTTATAAATTTGCACAACAAATCAGTCTTAATGTACAAAATCCATTGATTAAATCAAAAGCGATCATTGTGATGGAACTTATATCTACTAGTGTATTATCAAATCAAGTAACAGGTTCTGTTTTAGAGCTAAATGGGATAGGAATCTATTTCCCAATGACTGAGTTTTCCGCAGAATATGATAATATAATGTTCTCTAGTCTGACTTCATGGAACATATTTATCAGGATGTACTATAATTATCAGGTCCTAAAGGATGATTTTTATGAAGATAATGATGACCAATCCAATGCGTATGATCTCTCTTTAAGAGAGAATTGTTGGTTAAGTTCAATCAATGGGATGGGATTTCAAAATGATCCTGATTGGTATCGAATTCGAATTAGTGTGGGCGAACCTAAAATTGAAATTATTCTAAATCATTCATATGAAACAATTCACCTTGGACTGTTTCGATTGGATGGAACAGAACCAATTATCGAGAAAACCTCAAGAACCGCAATTAAAATCAATCTCATTCTTGGTCAAGGGATATATTATATCCTAATTGATGGAGGGTATTATGGAAATGTCTATGATCTTTTTTGGGATGATCATCCTGCCTTGGATGATAATTATGAAGAAAATAATAATGCAAGTACAGCTTTTGACCTAACTCCCTATCAAGGATACTTATATTCCAATCAAATTTCAGAATATGGGGCAGCTATCCAAAATGATGAGGATTGGTATAAGATTATACAAAAATGGTATAAAAATCGAGTTATTATTGATCTTAAATTTCAACATATCGAAGGAAATATAGATATAGATGTAATTGATTCCACTTTTAACATAATTGTACAAGGATGTTCATTTAATGACTGCGAGCATGTTGAATTTACGACTTCAGAGAATAGTTTATATTATTTACGGGTGTATGGGGAAAATATAGGTAATATCTATGAACTTCAATGGTATAATGAAAAGGATGATGTTTTTGAGGATAATAACAAATATAATACATCATATAACATTACATCATATCGAAATATGCCTGTCAATTATCAGGATATTATTGAGAATAAAAATGGTATGTATGGAGTAAATGGTATTCAATGGGATAATGATTGGTATGAGATCCAAATCCGTTCTGGGAGAAATCGTGTAATTGTTGAGGTTAAGAATATAAATGAGCAAATGCTTTGGGTATACCTTTATAATTATACTGATGATTTGGTACTAATTACATCTGCTTCTTCTCCCTATGTGGGGGGGAACACAGAATATGGAAGTATATATATTGATCACATTGTTGATACTCCAGGGATTTATTATATCCTGATTCAAGGGTTTAATGAAGGATGTGAATATATTCTTAAATGGAATGATTTCACCCCTAATGATGATCCTTATGAAAATAATGATGATATAGAATACGCATTTAATTTAACTCTGAAAGAACAAATGTGGCTAAATTATATTGAGGATTATGGAGTCCAAAATGATGATGATTGGTACGAGATCTCGCTTGATGAGTCTGAGTCACGATTAATTGTAAAACTATTTCTGATGAGATACACATACAATTACAATTACCTCTATATTGATCTCTATTCGGATGAGATGGAATTGCTCGCGACTTCTTCAACTCGAAGTAGATATTCTATGGATTGGGAAAGAAGTTATGTAATTGATGAAATTCTTCCTGATGGAAAATATTTTCTGAAGATCTATGGAGGAAATCATTCTGATATCTATAATCTATTATGGGATGATCTTCCATCCAATGAAGATAATTACGAAAATAATGATAACAAAATTGATGCATATGATCTTTCAGATAATGAAGATATATGGCTAGAAGATCTTGAAGATAAAGGTATAATTTACGAAGGGGATTACGATTGGTTTAAGGTCTATGTTAATTATGGTGAAGAATGTTTAATAGTTAATTTAACTTATTGTTGGCATATTGGTTTTCTTAGATTATATATATACAATAAATTAGGAAATTGTATTGCATTAAATGACAATATTGACTATAATAAATCAGTCCAACTTCAAGTTCCTGAAGGGATATATTATATTAGAATTGAGAGTTCGGGATCAAATGTGGAATATAATCTTTGGTGGGATGATGTAGCTCCTATTGAAGATCATTATGAAGATAATGATAATTTTACAACAGCAACATTATTACAAATTAAATATGATTATTACAATAAATACCTCAGTGATCTAAATGGATATGGGGTGCAAAATGATGAAGATTGGTATCAAATCGAGTTAAAAACCAATTTGATTGAATCAAATATTTCAATTAAATTAATATACAATAATTCAAAAGGGGATCTTCACATGGAACTATATAATTCTTCTCAGATTATTGTTGCTTCCAATTATTCTTCTGTTAGTAATAAGTTATTGGATAATCTCCTTGTGAATAGTGCACTTTATCTGCGTATTTTTGGAGATAATCAATCTATATTGTATGATATACATTTAATTTTAAATGGATATGAAGATTTTTATGAAAAAAATGATAATTATTTGAATGCCTATAACATTACTGCATTAGAATATGACTATTGGACAAATCCTAAAATTTTTGATTGTGTGCAAAATAATGAAGATTGGTTTGTATTTTCTATCAATGCTAGTCAAGAATTTCTTAGCTTATCATATAAATGCTATGATGTTATGAACTTAATAATTTTTGATGAGAATCTTACACAAATATACACCAGGACATTCTCTAATTACTATTTCCATAGTTACTCATTTGTTCTTCCATCGTCAAATGTCTATTATATTTTATTTAATAGTACGAATATGGGTATTCAGTATAATTTTTATTGGGAAAGTTTGTCTCTTTTATCATTGATTGACGATGATTATGAAAATAATGATTCTCCTCTTAATGCATATCCACTCCCAAGAAGAACATGGCTTAGCCAAATCGAAGGTGTGGGAATTTCTTATTCTTATGATAAAGATTGGTACAGCTTTAATATTGATTCAAATGAACAATATCTAAATTTAAGAATTACACCTTGTTATGACATATGTGTATCATTATACAATTCTACATTAGATTTTGTCTGTTATGTTGTGGATTATCTCGAGCTGGAGTTATCTAATGGAATTTATTATTTGCTAATAGATACTATATATTCTGGAGTAGCATATAACATTTGGTGGGATGATGTAGTGAATGATGCTCCTATAATATTAAAATACTCGCCTGAAAATGGTCATAATGAGATTCAAAATAGTCAACTTCTTAATGTTACTGTTTTTGACCCTGATGGTGATAATTTAAACGTTTATATTTATGATTCTCTTAACCATACTTTATTAGATTCGGTATTTAATATTTCCTCTGGTTCTTCATTTACGTATATTTGGACAAATTTAGAGAATAATACGATCTATTATTGGTTTATTCTGATTAATGATGGAATATCACAGATATCTTCTGAAATATTGTCGTTTACAACTTTTGATTCTTCTGAGCCACCAAATCCCGCATTGCTTCTATTTCCAGGTGATGATGAAATGGCTGTTAATTTAGATCCCCTTCTCTGTGTGTATGTTTCAGATCCAGATAGTTCATTACTAAATGTTTATTTTTATGACGCATCTAACAATCACTTGATCGACTCTAAAATAGATGTATCAAATAGTTCTGAAGTATCCATAATATGGACAGGTCTTTCAGAAAATACTGAATATAAATGGTATGTCATTGTGCAAGATGGTAGTTCGGAAACACACTCTTTAATATGGTCGTTTACAACAATAGATACATCTTTTAAATCATCTGAATTTCCAATCTATGTATATGGTATAGTGCTATTTATTATTATTTCAATTATTCCAATTTTTATAGTTATGAAATGGAAAAAAAAAAAACTAATATAGAAGAAGGTGGCTAAAAAAACCAATTACTTGAAGTATAGATATTTTTGTATAAAAAAATATCAAATTTTTTTTTTGTCATTTCATTTTTTACTTATTTATCATTTCATTTTTCGAAACCACAACTATTTAAAATTGTGATCTTTCAGAAATAAACCAAATTTCTTTTTAAATAAAATGAGAAAATTATGGATAATTTTTCAAAATAAACCAAAAAATTTCATAAATAATACAAAATTTTTTTTTACTATTTTGATTTTAATCATAATCATAAATTAAAAATACCAATAAAACCCCTTCTTGACATAAATTTACTATATATACTTCAATTTAAATACTACAGTTCGCATTAAAAAAATTGATAAAAAAGAGGGAATTAACAATTTTTTTGACATTTTGGGCAAGTTTTCTTTGATTTTGGATGATATATCATATGATAAGGACATAAAACCAAATCATCAAATTTATCTAATGCTCTTTTTCCAAATCCATATAATTTTTACCTTGGTTCTAAATATTCAATTTCAATTTCACTTTTAATAATAAAATCTATCAAGTTTTCAAATAAATCCTCTGAAGGTGCATATAATCCCCATTTTTTTTTCCCATTTTACAAGCGGTATTTTTATAAACTGCACTTTATCATTATTAAAATAGACTCTTGAATCACAAAATATATTTCTACTAAAATGAATAAACTTATTTCTCAAATAATTTATAACAGAAAAATCAACGGAATTTTTTGGTTTTAATTCAATTTTTTCAAAAATATCAAAGTAAAGATTGATAAAACTAGAAAAAATCCAATTATACATAAAATCTGAGAAAGATTTAAAATCAAGTTTCCCACTATATTTATCAAAATCGGAAGATCGGAGATAATCAGAGGTTAAAAGTTCAATTGGAGAAGCTATAAATGCTATCTTCATATTAGGATAGATAAAAAAATTAGAAGAATTAAACGAATTAGAACAACTAGGAAAACTCAACTTAATATCTAATGAATTAAAGGATGTCAGAAATATTGAAAGTTTAATAAATTTAAAAGAATTAAATTTAGCTAATAATAAAATTAAGGATTTAACTGGTATTAAAAATCTAAAAAATTTAAGGAAACTTAAGTTATGTGATAACGAGGTTTCAGAAATAGACGATTTAAAACATTTAGAAAAGCTTGAAATTCTTGATCTAGGTAATAATCAAATCAAAAATTTCCGCCGGCCACGAATTGCCCATATTTGGAAAAGAAACTTTCATAACAAAATAGCCTCTCAAAG